>JBJMTO010000083.1:0-49346 GCA_045811665.1 Bradyrhizobium sp. | reverse complement strand
TTTTCGAAATGGGGCTGGACAGGCAAATCACTGATTTGCCTGCCGGTCGCAAATCGGTGGTGCAGCCGCACCCGCGTGATGGAATGAAGCGAAAGTGTCGCGCGCCGACCGGGATGTTCGCCGCACTTCCGCTTCGAACGCCGGCCATTCCTGCCGCGATCAGGCGCGAACCGATTACGCTCGCGAGTCTTTTCTCGCCAATTTCACGGGGGTCTATGGTCATGCCCTGGCGTCGCAAACCAGCACCATGGCTTCGGTATTGGGAAGGCCCCATCATCCGTGACGCGGGCTTTAGTACCGTTCTCGTATATTGCGTCGGCCCGCCCAAGGGCAGGATTTGCGGACACTGCGGCAGACTCCCGCTGAAGAAACTGCCGGATTGGGATTGGCGCGACATCAGCGCTCATTTCCAATGCACCCGATGCGGGACAGTCGGATATGTCGATACCCGGATGGATTGGTGCGAGGTTATCGATTTCAACAAGGGCGTTGGCTGATGTGTCACCATCGACGACCGAATCATGGCATGATGGATCTTGCGGCGCGTCGTGATCTCGCGTCGCTCTCCCGAACTTGCCCCGTCCGAGACGGCGGGGTTTTTTCTTGGCGCGCGTTCGGGCGCCGCTGCACCCGCGGCCGGCGCGAGTCTCAGCATCGGGCGTGAACGCGCGTCTGGCTAACAGGCACATCGCAAATAGTTCCTCCCCCACGTTCAAGTAATCCGGCGAACTATTCGGGTTCCCCTCCGTTGGTTCCAAATGGAGTACCGCGGCAAACGATACACGGTTGAGCAAGGCGGGGGAGCGCACTCCTGGAAGTGGACCGTCCACTTGGGTGGCAAGAAAGTGGAATCGGGAACTTCAAGGACCCGGGCATCCGCCACCACCAGCGCCGTTTGGGCTATCGACAAGGCGCTTGCGCTTGCGGAACATAGGCAGCGCGCGCAAGAAGAAGATTAAGGCTCACAGTCACCGCCGGGCACCGGCTAAGCGCGGACCCGCGCCAATGACGAGTTCCACCGCTCACGGCGACGAACATCGTTGCGAGCTCGGGTAACCCATAGGCGCGCGCCAACAAGTAGGACGCTCGGCGTCGTCCAAACCACGAGGATCAAGAGCAGAGTTTGCATCGCAACACCGCCTTCGTCTCACCACCTGTAAACGACTGGTGATGTCTGCTTTTCCATGCAGATGCGCAGCTCAGACCCGCCTTTCCGTTGCGGCTTACGAGGAAAGTGAATAGCCATGGTGCGCTCACAGCAACAATGACTAGCAGCGAACGCGTGAGCCGGAACAATCCGATTGAACTTGCCTGCAAGCCACGAAAGGTGCAGTTTCCAGATCATCACCGGCCCGGAAACCGATCCTTAGGCACCGGTGACTGAGAGTCCTTTGCGCTCCCGCCTATCAGGCGTAGGGAGTGCAACAGTGCCCCATAGAAACAATTTCATTCTCAACCGCCTCGCGCCAGCCGCGCTGGGCGAAATAGAGCCGTATCTGTCGCTTCTTCAGCTCCCACACGGGCAGGTGCTGGCCGAGACTCATCAGCGGATCGAGACGGTATATTTCCCTCACTCCGGAATTATATCCTGCGTGGTCGAACTGCTTGGCGGCGGCGCAATCGAAACGGGCATGATCGGCAAGGACGGCGAGTTCGGCGCCACTCAGGCTCTGGATGACAAGGTCTCGCTGAATCACGTCGTGATACAGGTTAGCGGCGTGGCCTCCGTGATATCATCGGACCGCATTCGCGAGATTGCCAACGAGCTTCCGGCGTTCAGAGGTTTGCTCGTAAAGTACGAGCAATTCTTCCTGTCCCAGGTGCAGCAAACCGCTGCGTGCAACGCCGTACATGACGTTCAGGCCCGCACCTGTAAATGGTTGCTCAGGATGCACGATCTGGCCGGGCCGGATCTGGAACTCACGCAGGAATTTCTGGCCCAGATGATGGGCGTTCGGCGGACCAGCGTCACGCAGGTGGCCGGCCATCTGCAAAAAGCCGGCATGATCACCTATAGCCGCGGCCGCATTCACATCGCGGATATCGATCAGGTCAGGGCTTGGGCGTGTGAATGCGACGGAGACATCCGCTCGCACTACCGACGGATATTCCAGTCGAATGAGGAGAGCACGAACTAAGGACGTGGACTGCTACGGTTCGGCAGGCACCTCGCAAATCGTGCAATAGAAATTAGGGCCGTGCTCGGTAGCAACGACCCTGAACCCGTCCGGGACGTGTTCGATCGTTGCAGTGTCGTCGATCTCGCCTTGAGACACGCTGGCGATGCCGGTGCCGCCGCATATTGGGCATCGTAGACTTTCATTCCACCTCTCGGTCATGCCGCGAGTATGGATGAGCACATATCGAAATTCCACTCCCTCCCCTCCACCCTGTTTCGTTTTTCAAGGTTCCAATAAGCGGTTCCTGTCACTTGCGACATTTGAACTAATTTGGTGTCTTGACGGTTCCGTGCATCGAGCGCGTGCGAACCTGCGACGGCGAGGCTTCGTGGCCTGAGCCAGTTGCGATGTTTCGATTGCGAAGAAATTCGATCCCGATCGCGCGAATTGCGTCGGACCGAGTTCGCACGGCCTTCATGCACAGACGCCTCCAAAACGATTTCATGTCGTCGCTCAACAATCACTCCGCCGTCATAATGAATCATCAAAGCGCCATTTGAAACGGAGCCAATAGGGAGCGGCAATCGCACGCTCCTACGAAGGAGGAGAAACATGGCGCTCCAATTCCGCACCATTGACGGCTCCAACAACAACCTTGCCGATCCCACGATGAACCAGACCGACACCGACTTCACTCGGGTTGGTCCGGCGCATTTCTCGGACGGTTTCAACGCGATGGCATCCGGGCCGAACCCCCGCCAGATCAGCAACATCGTCGTGGCGCAGCCCGAGACCGGAGAAGATGGGCCGCATTTGGTCGACGACAGCGGCATCGCTCTGTCAGGCATGATGTATGCCTGGGGCCAGTTCGTGGATCACGACCTCGATCTGGAACGGCAAGGCCAAACCACGGATATCTCGATCACGGTCCCGCCTGGCGATCCGTTTCTGGTGCCGGGTAGCATGATTCCAATGGCGCGGGTGGCCATCGACCCTGCGACCGGTGTTGCCGGACATCCTGCCACCGCTATCAACACAGTCACCGGCTGGATGGATGGATCGCAAATATACGGATCCGATGCTGCCACGGCAGCGAGCCTTCGGACCGCTGACGGTCATATGAAAATGTCGGCCGGGCAGAACCTGCCCATTATCACTACCGCTCGCGGCGACGCCTATGCCGCCGGCGATGTGCGGGCGCAGGAGAACCCCGACCTCACGGCCTTGCAGGTTCTGTTTGTGCGCGAGCACAACTATCAGGTGGACCTGTTGCACGACGAGCATCCGCGCTGGAGCGGCGACAGGTTGTACGAGACAGCCAAAGCGATCACCACGGCAGAGATGGTCAACATCACCTATAACGAGTTCCTGCCGCATCTGTTGGGCAAGGACGCCATCGAACCTTATCGCGGATACGATCCGGGGGTGGACGCGCGGATCAGCGAGGAGTTCGAGGGCGCCGCGTACCGGTTCGGTCACTCCATCGTCTCCGACGAAATCAGCGCGATCAGCAACCACGGCGCCATTACCTCGGAGCAGACGCTGGCGAAATCGTTTTTTGAAGACCCCGCGATATTCAAGGCCACCGGCGCCGACGGGTTGCTTCGGCATCTGGCGGGAGATCTCGCCAATCCGATGGACACCCATCTGGTCGACGGCCTGCGCAATCTGCTGGTCGATCCGCCGGCCGGGATCGATCTGGCCGCCATCAACATCCAGCGCGGCCACGATCTTGGGCTGGGCACGCTGAACCAGACCCGAGAGGACTTGGGACTAACGCCCTATACCAGCTTCGATCAGGTCAGCTCCGACCCGCAGACGGCAGACGCGCTCAGGCAAGCCTATGCTTCCGTCGACGACATCGACCTGTGGACCGGCGGACTGGCGGAAGATCATGTGGCGGGAAGCGTCATCGGATCGACCTTCGGCAGGATCATCGGCGATCAGTTCGCCGCCTTGCGCGACGGTGACCGCTTCTATTTCGAAAACCAGAGATTCGACAGGCACACACTCAATGAAATCAAGAGCACTACACTTTCCGACTTGATCCTGCGCGACACCGATACCACGGCGATGCAGAGCGATGCTTTCATCGCCACCGAACGGCACAGCGGCACGTTAGGGGACATAGACCCGGCCGGAGAGGAGGCTGCGGAAGGCATGGCGCAGCTTGTGATGGGATCGCGCGGCACGGATACCCTGACCGGCGGAACACTTGACGACACCCTGGTGGCCGCGCGCGGCCACATGACCATGACGGGCGGTGACGGTGCCGATACCTTTGTGTTCAACCTCGACAGCCTGAAAGGCCGGCACAACACCGCGACGATTACCGACTTCGATCCGAAAGTGGACCAGCTACAATTATTGGACTACGCGCACGTGCAGAAATCGTCCGATCATCACGGCGGAACATTGTTGCACGTCGGCACTGAGACCATCGACCTGCTAAACGTGAAGCCGAACCAGGTGCATCCGCAGGAGTGGATGATGTAGGCGACCTCAACTCGCTCATACGGCCGGGCCGCGCCCGAGGGCGCGGGCCCGGCCGTGAGCGTTCACGCGAACGACGACCTGCCCGACCGAGTCACAGTCGGGTTCACAGCACTGGCATGGCCCGCGAAGAAGGCAGCCAGAGCACCAAGCAACAGAGCCACGGCGCCGAAGAGAGCGCCCCGCGAAACCGTTTTGGCGGTGGCATCGGCCGCTTGCCTTGCCTGTTCCTTCGCCTGGCCGATCGTTTGCCTGTACTGCTGCTGGTACTGCTCCACTTGAGCCTTGGCCTGATCGTGCGGAATGTTTTGCGCCTTGGCGAGCGCATCAGCAGCCTTCTCGGTCGCAGCCGCTTGTTGGGCCGGATCTCCCGTGAGCGCCGCACGAACCGCCGTCACCGCCGCGTCTCGGAGCGCTGCGGGATCCTGCCCTCCCGAGGCATTGCGAACCTTGTTCTCGATTGCCGCGATCGGATCGCTGATGTTGTTGAGGGACGGCGCAGCGCTCTGGACCGCCGTTTGAACGGACCCGCCGAGGGCCTTGCCGGCTCCTCCAAGGACCGTGGACGCGGTGCTCAAGGTCCCGCCGATCAACCCCGACGCAGCGGAAGACAGCAGGTACACCACCGTCACGGTGGAGACCGCCCAGGCAATCAAGCCATGATAGGCGGTGGTGGATTGCGAGGGTTTTCCGGAAAGCCTTCCGGCGATGTAGCCGCCGACCGCAGCGGCAACTATTCCGGAGACGACCCACCAAATGCCGGCACCAATGGAGAGGGAACCGGCGCTGGGCGCATCGCCTTTTGCTACGTCGATCGTGGAAAGTCCCACGCCGACGCCAAGCATGTTGAGGATCAGCTGCATGACCAAGGCAATGAGGGCGCCCGAGAATACGGCACCCCAGGACACCTGATTCAACATTATTGTTCGGACATCATCCTCCGGCGCGACCACACTCGCCTGCGGGGGATTTCGATGTTCATTGGTACGAGCAAGCTCGGGTGAAGCCATTTGCTTACGCCTTTTCGGGTTTGAAACTTGCGGTGTAACCTCGTCGTTCCGACGACGTTCCCTAAGTTGCTGGAATTACGGGCGGCAAATTTCGGTGTGCTAGTTTGGAGCGCCGAGTTCTTCACCCCGCACCGTTCCTCCCTCCCCTCTGTTCCCGGTCGGGAACAATCGGGCCGGCGGGGCCGTTAGGTTCTCGCAGCCATGAGGAGAATGAGATGAGGGGAAAGCCGCCAGCCTCCGCCGATGCGGTCGCACCCGGCCTTACGAGGCGCCGCGCGATATTCCGCGTGGCGTTGGCGACTGCAGGCCTCGCCACTGCGGCGTACGTCGCTCCTGTTGTTGTTCGAATTGACGAGGCCGAGGCCAAGGGCTCAAAGCGACGAGGCGGATCGAAGCGTTGGAAATGGGGCTCAAAGAAGTGGGGGTCCAAAAGACGGCGCGGCCATTTCCCGTCGCGACGGCGTTGGTGGTGAAACCGCGCGATCCATAGACCGGTGAGTTGTCATGCTCATCGCATTGGACGGGCTAAACGCGCCAATAGCATTGCACGATTGCAACGAGATCATCCCGCCGCTTTCGCACGTGCTCGGAAGCTGGCCGTTTCGCGTGATCGAAAGTCCGCCGGCCGAAGCTCCCGCTCAGATATCGATCCGCCGTGGGTCAAACTCGTACCGCATCGCCTCACCCTGGTTGAGCGAGCCGGTGATCGAGAAGTCGATCGTCGGCGCGGTATTCAGTCTAACGGCCGAGATCGCCTGCGCCTTCGCCGATAGCCAAGCTGGGCTGCTCTGTCTTCACTGCGCAGCGGTAGTGGCGGACGGTCGTTTGATCCTTTTTCCGAACAGCGAAAACGCCGGCAAGAGTACGTTGGCGGCGGGCCTGACAGCGCAGGGATTGCGGCTCTTCGCCGACGATGTGGTGGCGATTTCCGAAACGCACCAGCACGGGATTGCGCTTGGCCTCGCTCCGCGCCTGCGTCTGCCCCTTCCGCCTTCGTGCGGGCCTTCCTTGCGATCCTTTATCGCGGCTCATCAGGGTCCGCATGATGATGAATTCATGTACCTCGACCTGAATGCAACGCAACTGGCCCAGCACGGTGAGACCTGCCCTATTGGGGCTACGGTCCTGCTCGACCGACGCCGCTCCGGTCCGCCGGCACTTACGTCGTTGGAAAAGGGTCCTGCCCTTCGGCAATTGATCGTTCAGAATTTCGCCCCGCACGGCACCTCGCTCGGCACGATCGATCGATTGTTCAGCATCATCGAAGCCGGAGCTTGCTTGTCGTTCACCTACTCCGATCTCGACCACGCGGTCGGGTTTCTCGCCCATCAGTTTTCGCCAGCGAACCCGGACTGGCCGCACGGTCCTGGCGGAGAAATCCAGCGAACGCGCTTAGGTGAAATCGCGGTTGAAGTCGCACAGGATGGACGGCCCGGGTCGGCGCTGTTCAGTCAAGTGCCGGGCGTTGGGTTGCGGGTCATCGATGCCGATCTGTTCTTGGTCAAGCCAGACGATGGCGCCGTATTCCATCTCAACGCCGTGGCTGCCAGCTTGTGGCATTTGCTTTCGCTACCAACCACGCTGGCAACCGCGACGGAGGCGGTGAGAAACGCTTTCCCCACCGTCGATCCCGGCATCATCAGCCGCGATGTGAGCACCGTGTTCGATGCCTTGCAAGACGCAGGCTTGATCCGCTCCGGAGATATTGATTCAGCGGCTTGAGGAGGCGCGCTGCTGATCGGACCACTTTACGAGATCTGAGGTTTCGGCCGAGCCTTCGATCACGCTGATCGCGCCGTCACGAGAGATCAGCATCGATCGAGGGATATCACCTTGCCAGTTCGGGTCGATTTCGAACCGCAGCCTCTCGACAAAACCGTCGCTGAAGATCCAGTTCTCGGCGGATGCCAGACCGGACGCCTGCAGCATCGTTCGGGTAGCGCCCGACAGGTCAGGGACAAGGTCGGCGCTGATCGTCACCACGTCGATGCCGGGATGATCCTTCATGAATGCACCAAGCAGGGGCAACTCGACTTTGCACGGTCCGCACGTCACTCCCCAAAAATGCACAATCGTGGGATGACCTGAGTGCGAGCGCAAAACCGTTTGCCAACTTCCGCGTTCGAACTTCTTGAGCGGCGGGGGTTCGGCAGCCGGTGCCGACAGCAGAAAACCGAGCAGACATATTGCTGCAAGCAGCGGGCGTTTCATGATCCATCCTCGATCGGTTGAAGGCGATACCCGTCCGCTTTCGTCATCCAGGAAAGGAAGATCCTTTTCCCGTCGCTGACCAGCAAGGGATGATCGGAGGTATCTGTCGTGGTGGCAACGGCCGTTGGCTTCGACCAGGTGACGCCGTCATCATGCGACGTCATCAGGTTGACCGTGGTCGTCTGGCCGTCGAACTCCTTCCAGACGATGGCAGTACCGTGTGGGCCCGCCAGAACGTATGGGCGGGAAGGACTGCGGTCGGTGCGGCCGACCGGGAGCGGCTCCGAGAAGGTTCGGCCACCGTCCTGCGAGCGGGCATAGAACAAGCCCTTGCGAACCTTGCCGCTGGTGTACCACGTCACGTGATAGGCCCCGGCGCTCGAGATCGACAGACTTGGCCCGTGATGGGGACACGCGGAAATCTGCCAGTCATCCTGACTGACGCGATGCAGCTCGCCCGGAGTTGCCGGATCGGTAAACGTCAGTACCGCGTGATCGCGGATCCCGCCGGCGAAGATGTTCCTGAATACGACAACCGGGCGGCCGGGACCGGCAAACGCCACGCCAAGGCGGCAACATTCGCAGGTATTGTCCTGCGCCAACCGGGCTTCGGAATAGCTCGCCCCGCCGTCCCTTGAGGATGCAAAGAACAACCCGGCGCCTTCATACTTATGGCCTTTCTGGTGGGCGGGAGCGCGGTTGCGCTTGTCCAGCCACGCCGCAAACACGGTCCCGTCCGCATCGAGCGCGAGCGTCTCGAACCGCTGGCTCTCGGTGCCAGCGGTGATGGAGCGCAACTCGGCAAACGTCTTCCCGCCGTCGGTGGATCGTGTGTAGAGCACCTGGCCGTTGAAGGCCTTGTCCCTGAAGATCGAGAACGCCAAGGCGACGCCGCCATCGCGCGCGACGACGATCTTGGGGCGCGCATCGGGGCCCCAATCGAGATTGAGCCGCTCTTTGGTGATCATGACCGGCTGCGAAAAGCTGCGGCCACGATCGCCTGAACTCGCAACCGAGATCTGCCCGCCCGCCATCCACGCCAGCCACAGCGTGCCTTCAGGCCCGAACGCGGGCGTCACCTTTGAAGCGCAACGCAAGGCCGGCTCGTCGCACGCCGTTTCAAGCGCGTGCTGATGATTCATTTGTCCGTAGGCGCAGTTCTGCGACAGCACGAACATCGCTGCCATCAGCAGTTTCGGCGGAAGCTTGGACCTTGCCCGTGGCTTCGATAGAGCGATCATTTGAAAGCTACTTTCATTCCGGCGACGAATGCCCTCGGTGATCCCGCGTAGATCGAACCTGTTGTGTTCGCCAATATGCTGGCAGGGTTTTGAACACCGGACCCGTTCACCGAATTTCCGATATTGTTGGCCGAAGCCACATAGGTGCGGTCGAACGCATTCCGGACTTCCAGATAAACGTTCAATGCCTTGAAGCAGTCGGACGTGAGTTCAGTGCTGTAGTGAATGTTCAGATTGACGACTTCATAGCCGGGCGCCTTCAACAGATTCGCATTGTCCATGTAGAAGGAGTCTTTCCATTGGATCTCGGCAAAGGCCCCAACGCCCCTCAACGGTCCCGATAACTGATCGTAAGACAAGCGCGCCGTGAGTTCGTTCGGCGACACGCCCGGAATCTTGTTTCCGGCGCGGTTGAATTGGAAGACAGCGCCGTTGGTTAGATTCTCGACATACTCCGTATAGAACTCATCGAGGTGTGTGTAGGCCGCCGTGACCCGCCATCCGGAATAGATCCGCCAATCGGCCGCAAGCTCTACACCGCGATGCTCGGATCTCGGGGCATTGAAGGTGAAACTCGAATTGGGCGCGCCGGCCGGTGTTGCCTGGCTGACCAGCTCATCGCGGAAGAACTCGTAAAAGCCGGTTGCGCTGACCCTCAACGCGTTATTCGGCGTCCAATCTACCCCCAGATCGTACCCGAGGTTCTTCTGGGTTCGAAGTTGGGTGTTGTTGCCGAACTGCCCGTTTGCCAGGACGAACAGATTGCCAAGCTGAGGCGTTCCGTACCCGCTCGCGACCCGCGCACGGAATTGCCAATCGGGGTTCAATCTGTACAGCAGCGCCAACTCCGGGGCGGTATTCTGGATTTCCTTGTCTGCGCTGGCCGGAGTGATCGTGGCGACGGGGCTATTCGGGATGCCGTAGGCGAAGACCCTGTTCGTCCCCCTGAGATGGGTCGCCTCCCAACCGAGACCGGCGACCGCCGTCAGCGACTGCGTCAGCTTGAGCTCCTCGCGCGCACGAAGGCCGTAGTTGGTATGTTCGCCCTGCAGATTGGCGCTCAAGAGGCCCAGCGTAGCGTTTCCTCCCGGCATCACGTTGCGGGTGTCGCTTGACCAGTTCAGCGTGTTGTAGAATCCGCCGAAAAAGCTGGTGCTGTCCAAGCCGAACAGCTCGCCGCGTCTGGTGACATCGCTCATGTAATTGTACGAGGGAAAGTCACCGATAGCCGATGTGGGGCCGGTCGGCTGATTGATGTTTCGGTCGTCGAACACGAACTGGTTGCGCCAGGTGGTCTGGTTGTCGAAATCGTGCTCCCAACGGCCGCCGACGATGGTACGGCGATCGTTTCGGCCGAGCCCCGCCTGGACCGCGGTTTCCAATTCCCTGGCGCCATTGAAACCGTTCTTGAACAAGGAGACCGTTGCGCATCCGGGCGCAGCCGTTTGAAAGGTCGCGCAGTCCTGCTGGAAAGGGTTTTGATTGAACTGGTTGAGCGACAAGCGGATGGGCAGACGCGTACTCAGGTCATTGTTGATCAGCTTGACCGTGAAGCGGTCGTCGGGAGTCGCCTGCAAGGTGCCAAGGAAATTGACGGTCTGGGTGTTGAACCAGCTATTGCCGATGAATCCGTCGCCACGGGCATCACTGGCAAACAGCGATGCCTCGAAATTGCCGACCTTCTTGCCGGCGGCAAGATAGTTGTTGAGATAACCGAAGCTTCCACCGTCGATCCCATATTCGACGCCGTCTATGGCGCGGCCAGGCCTTGTCCTGAAATTCAGGGCGCCGCCGGTCGCATAATTGCCGTACAGCGCCGACGACGGCCCCCGGATGACATCGATGGCGCCATAGGCGCGCGGATCGATAAAGTCGCTGCGTGACAGGCCATCGGGCTGCGTGACCGGGAAGCCATCGTCGAAGATCACGAGGTTGCGAATTCCGAAGCCGTTACGCGCATTGGAACCCCGGATGGAGATGCCGACATCACGCGGCCCGTTGCCCTGCTTGATGGAAACACCGGGACTGTCGAGCAAGATATCGCCCACTGAGAATGCCGGCCGGTTCTCGAACTGGCTCCGATTGATGGTGGTTTCGGTCTGACCGGTCGGCGCCTGGTTGAGGCTCTCGCGCGCGGCGGCCGCAGCCACATTTGCCGTTCGCGGGGATTCGGTGGCGACGGCGACAGCCGGAGGTCTCGTCGGTCGCCGGACGGATGACGAACGAACCGGTGGCCTCTGCACCGCCGGAGCGGCGCGCACCGCGGCAGGCGCCTCGACCGTGACCGGCGGCAATCTGGTTTGCGCGCTGGTCATCGAAGGAGCTACGCAAAGCGCGTTGCACAGCACGAGCGTGCCGGCGCTACGCAAAGCATGACGGCGGAACATCTGAAAAAAATCCTGACACTGACGCAATCGTCAGCTTGCTCAACGGCATTGCAGGGGAGCGACCGCAGCCACACCCCGACGTGAGTTTTCAGTCAGGAAATGATAGGCGGTGCGCGAGCCTGGGCATGTGAGCCGGTTCGGGAGCCTAACAGGTCCGGCGCCATGTCGACCCAGACTATGCGCTCGGGCTCCCCATAGCCGGGGACGATGCTGGCGGGCGTCGAGTCAACCAGCGCGCCAGGGTGAGCTAAGCTACACGCCGAACAGCAGCCGTCATGCGCGCCGGGCTGAGCGGCTGGCTCGCCCTGATCGTTGGCTGCACCGCCGTGACAGATGACAGCCGCATGCAACGGGTCAGACGATGCGATGCTGGCGCCCCAGCATGCGCCGATCGGTGCCAGGATCTGCACGATCACCGCAAACAGGACGATAGGCAGAAATCTCCGCAACCGCTGGCGCATCAAAAGCCCTTCTTCGACGTTCATACTAATCATGCAAGGAAACCCATGTCGAGATCAGGCTTCGCGCTCCCGGGCCGTTAACTATCGGGCCCGGTGTGTTAAATGAAGCAGCAGCGTAAAGCTCTCATGCATCGTCGAACCAAATTCCATCCCGGCTGACCGAACAGCCGCCGGGATTGCACCCGGAACGAGCCCGCGAACACGGCCAGCCGGGCGGGCTCGGCTGCTTTCCCGCTTGTCAGGGTTGTCTCAATCGGGCAATTTTTTCGTCGTGAACCGGTTGTATCGAGCCGGTCACGGAAGTCCGGGCACTCATGATCCGGACCCGACAGGGAGTCGTCATGCTGACACGAAGGGATTTTGCTGGGATTGCGTCCTGCGCGATCTGTGCGCTCACCGGATTCATTGCCACGGATGCCTCCGCCCAAGGTGCGCCGCCGACGGCCACTCCCGGGGTCACACGAAAAATCTTGTCGCAGACCGATGGACCGACGCCGGGATACGTCACCATCATTGTGGAAGCCGAGATAGAACCCGGCGTGACGGTTGCGCGGCATACCCATCCTGGAATCGAATCCGCATACATCGTCGAAGGCGGTCTGGAGCTGCCCATAGAGGGTCAGCCGACACGGACCATGAAGCCGGGCGATGGCTTTGTGGTGCCAGCCAACACGCCTCATGCCGGGGGCAAGAACGGCGACAAGAAAACAAAGATTGCGAGCACCTACATTGTCGAAAAAGGCAAGCCCCTCGCATCGCCAGCCTGATCGCACATAATTCCGCGGCCACCGCGAGGAACATCCGTGCCGCTGGTCGGCGGCACGGTTGCGGAACAGCTCGCGCTTTTTCGGCTCACGTGATCTGACCCTACTCCTATGTCTGCTTGATGTTTACGGGTTGTGCTTCTTCGTTTCGAGATAGCGGCTGGCAAGCGCGGCAATTCGCTTGGCCTCAATCCCGATCTCGCGCAGTTGGCCCGTTGGCGAGGCGAGCAGGCCGCAGAAAAATAATCCCGGCTGGGTCGTCACCTTGCCGGTTACGAGCGGCCTCCCCTCGCCGCTCAATGCACCATCTACCTGCGGCAGCAATTTTCTCAGGTCCGGCCGGAAGCCCGTCGCGAGAATGACCGCGTCGAAGTCTTCTGCGCGTTGATCGCAAAAGATCACGCCGCCCGGGGTGAAACGCTCGATCCCTCCGCGAACTTTTATCGAACCGTCTTTGATCTTTGCCAAAGTGCCGATATCGAGCAGTGGAACGCGACCATCCTCCTCGATCATGCGCCGTGGACCCTTACTGGCGCGGCGTAATCCATAGCGCTCGATCGGGCCAACGGCGATGCGTATCACCGGCGCATTGACGAGATCGACCAGTCCGGTCGGCAGGGACTTCTGGGCGATCGCCCAACTCAGGATCGGAAAGCCCAGGAGATCACGGGGCAGCACCTGCACGGCCCCGCGGACCGCCAGAGTGGTGTCGACGTTGGCGCTCGCAAGGTCGAGCGCGATCTCACCTCCAGAATTTCCGAAGCCGACAACGAGAACGCGCTTGCCCAGATAGGCGGAGGCGTTGCGATACTCGCTGCTGTGGAGGATAGCCCCTGCAAACGCATCGCACCCCGGCCAGACGGGTCGATGAGGGAAATCCGCCCATCCCGTTGCGATCACAACTACCGGAGCCGAAAACGAACCCCGATCCGTCTCGGCGCTCCAGTCGGAATCAGCGCGTCGAATATTGCGCACCGTTGTTTCGAACATCGGTCGAATGCGGAAATGAGCGGCGTAGGTTTCGAAATATTCAATCACATCCGCGCGCGCGGGGTATTTCGGATAGCTGCGCGGCATCGGCAACCCGGGCAGGCCAGAATGTCCGCGGTCGGTATGCAAATGAAGACGATCATAGTGCCGCCGCCAAACCGTGCCGACGGCACTTCCCTTCTCCAACACTTTGACGTCCATACCTAGCCCGCCCATGCTGGCGGCGCAGGCAAGGCCCGCAGGTCCTGCTCCGATGATCAGCGCATCCGGGTTCTTCATCGCGCCTCAAGACTGCGGGCCGTAGGTGATGCACATGTTAGACCTGCCCCGGCATTGAACCTGCTGCTGTCATTCGGTTCCCTCCGATGCTCCCGAGCAGTGTTGGAGGTACAGAGTGGGTGCTGCTCGACTATTCGATGATCTCATCGGCACGTGAGAGCAGCGTGGTCGGCACGGTTAGCCCGAGCGCGTTGGCTGTCTTGAGATTGATCACGAGCTGGTACTTGGTCGGGGTCTGCACTGGAAGGTCACCGGCCTTTTCGCCTTTCAGGATCCGATCCACGTACCCTGCTGCCAACCGCGACTGCTCGACGAAATCGCCGCCATAAGCCACAAGCCCTCCGGCCGCGGCAAAGAAGCGCGCGTTGTAGATGGCGGGAAGGCGATGCTTCGCGGCCAGCGCAATGATCAGCTCTCGATGAGCGGACTGCCTCGGCCCCCCGCTTACGATCATGCCGCCGTTCGGAGTCTGAGCGAACGCCGCGACGGCGCGGTTGATTTCTTCGGCATCGCTCACGTTTACCGCGCGCAACTCCAGTCCTACCGTCGGCGCGAGGGCCTGGATGCTGCCGAATAGACCGGCGCCTGCCGCGATGCTGGTTTCCCGCAATACCGCCGCGCGGGTAAGCCGGGGCGCGATCTCCTTGAGCAACTCAAGCCATTTCCCCCCAATGGAATATTCGTAGACCGTAAAGCCGGTGGCGTTGCCGGCGGGCCTGGCCAGACTTTCCACATAGCCGGCCGCTACCGGATCGGCGACACCCGCGAAAACCACGGGCACGACGCGGTTCGTCTCGAGCAGTGGCGCAACAGCGGCGCTGGAAAGGGCAAGGATGACGTCCGGCGCGAGGGCAATCAGTTGGGCCGCATGCTTGCGCATCGTCTCGGTCTTGCCGTCCCCGAATCGATAGTCGATCGCGACGTTCTTCCCGGCGGTCCAGCCTAGTTGCTCCAATGTCCGCGAGAACGCGCTGACGCGAGCTTCTGCCTCGGCATCCTCGGCAGGCCACGGCGAAAGCACACCGACGCGGCGCAACCGCTCGCCCGTTTGAGCGCGGACCGCGACTGGCGAGGCAGCCGCTGCCGCACCGGCGATCGCCTTGATGAACTCGCGACGGTGCATTTGAGCCTCAAGAGGCAAGCGTGCAACATGCAACACCTAGCATTTTGCGAACGATCGACAAACGAGAACTGCGATCGACCCCGGCTGCCCCGCCTGCGACCTGGGTGCCTGCTCCGTCCAAACCAGTGCACCTCCGAGCGCAACATGGTCTCGATCACCTTCCGAGGTTTTTTCGCAATACCTCGGCCAGCCGATCAGGATTTGTCTGCGGTGGCATGAACCCCAGGTACGTGCCATCCCCGCCCATCAAATAAATCACACCAGCATGGTCGATCGAATATTCTCCGTTCCGCTCGTCCCTGACTTTTGCGTAGAACGCCTTGTAGGCCGTGGCAACGGTTCGAACTTCATCCGGTGAACCGGTAAGACCGACGAAGCTGCGATGAAAGGCAGAGACATAGTCCGCCAGAAGCTTTGTGTCCCGCTCCGGATCGATGGTGATGAAAACAGGCTGGATCCGATCGGCAAGCGGACCCAAACTGTCCAACGCCTGCGTGATTGCCATCATGTCGGTAGGACAAACATCGGGACAATAAGTGTAGCCGAAATAGACGATCATCAGCTTGCCGCGAAATTCCGTGTCGCTCCGCAGCCTGCCAGTGTGGTCGATCAGAGTGAAAGGTCCGCCGACCGGACCGCGCCCATACATCAGATCGTCCATCATCTGTGCTGCTGAGGGCTGCTCCGCCCGTACGGCCGGTCCATCCCGCAACAAAAGCGCGGACACAAGCAACGCACACGTCTTCCAACCACCCACGGCGGATCAGATGCCGAAGGTGATGCGGGTGCCGGTTGTCGTGGTTAAAACCTTGCCCGGCATCTGCCGCTGCGCTTCCTGGGTAAAATTCAATCCGCTGCAATGCATCGGAATCAGAACGTCTGGGTTCAGCTTGCCAATCTCGCTGACCACCTGCGTGAGGTAATCCGCGGGTGCCGGTCCGAGATGAAAGCCACCCATGATGGCGTGTACCTTGTCTACACCGGAGACCTCCATTGCCTGCCGCACGGAGTTGACGATGCCGACATGACCGCACGAACTGATGACGATCAGGCCCCGGTCCTTCAGGTTGAAACAGGTCGCGTGTTCATGGATGTGCTCATCCGCGACAATCTTGCCCTCCATTTCGGCCGGCAGATAGTGGCTGGCATTGCATCCGGCGCCATCCTTGAGCTTGAACTCCACCATCGAGTTCGGAAGCACCTTCTCAATGCCGCTGCGCTTGATCTTGCCAGTCGTGAAAGCCTGGCCGCCAATCACCACCGGCGCTTCGCACAGCACCACCTTGACGTTGTGCTTGCCGATATCGCGGCGGTCCAGCATTCCGTAGTCACTTAATTCGGTCTGGCCGGCGCGGACGTAACGCTGGCAAAAATTATCTTCGCCGCCCGCGAACATGGTGAGATCGGCAGGCAGCTCCTTGCGGTGCTTCTCCAGGAAACCGAGCAGACCGCCCCAATGATCGAAATGGCCGTGGCTCATGATCAGCGTGTCGATCTTCGCTGCATCGACCTTCAACAAATTCATGTTCCCGATAATGGTTTCGGGAGTCCAGCCAAAGTCGAGCAGGAAGGTACGCTTGTCATTGCCACGCTCGGGTTCGAGCAGCAACGACAGTCCCCATTCGCTGTGAAGCGGGCGAGTTGAACTAGTCGAACGGCCGGGTTCGGCCGTCACCCCGTTCGCTTGCTGGGGCTTGAAGAAGACGTCGCTGGCGCTATCGACCAGGACGCGGACGGTGAGCTTGTCGATGGTAGGCACGTCGATCGGACCCGCCTTCGCCATCTCGATGCAGGAAAATCCACCCGCCGCAGCCGCCACCGCGAAACTGGCAGACATCTTCAAAGCATCGCGTCGATTGAAACTGGACATGAAAATTCCTTGTGCGGCATGCATCCTGACAAATACGATATCATCGATCTGGACTACAAGGCTGATTGAGGACTGAGTCAACGGCAACTGTCGTAAAGCAGCAATGCGGATGATCACCTATCGGACGAAGCATCTTGGCCCCTGATGGGTGATATAGGAAACCAGATATTTCTGATCAGCTCCGATGCGACCTCCCGCACCAGTCGGGCAACGTGATGCCAGCGCCTCGGCCGTTACCACGACCGGTTTTCGCGGGCTCCGCGGCAAGCCCACGGGCTTGGCCCCCACGAGATTGGCGAGTTGCCCGACCAAATAATCTCGGAGCGATTTAGCCCCCGACCAGAGCTAACCGTGATAGGATTTGAAATCCTGGATCGACGCTCGGAGGTTTGCCGTTGCGACGACGCAAACTCCTTCTCCATTTTGGTTGTGCGGCGGCCTCTCCTATTTTCTGGGCGCTGGCGGGCTCGCTAACGGCTCGAGCTCAGACGAGTTTGAGCCCTGCCCGGAAGCTAGGCGTCATAACGCTGGGGGTCCCACAGTCTTCGCCCACGTTTACGGCTTTCATCACCGGGCTTCGAGAACTCGGTTACGAACCAGGCAAGAACATCGTCGTCGAATTTCGAGAAGCAGGGGGACAACCCGAGCGGCTGCCCCAACTTCTCAGTGAGGTCCTGGGGCAGAACGTCGAGATCGTTGTCGTCGAGAGCATTGCGGCAGCGGTGTTGGCGAAGAAAGCGACGCAGACGATTCCCATAGTCGTAGCCATTGCTTCTGACCCGGTCGGAGCGGGTGTGTTCGCAAGCTTTGCCAGGCCTGGCGGCAACGCCACTGGCCTTTCGCTGCAATCAGAAGAGATCACCGCCAAGCGGATCCAGCTCATAAAGGATGTAGTGCCTGGAGCGGCGACGATGGCGGTGCTCTACAACCCGAACCGGCCAACCATTGAGAAGAACATCAAAGAGACCGAGATCGCCGCTCGGCAAGTTGGAGTTCAGGTCCGGCTGATCCCGGTGGGAACGCCTGACGATCTCCCAATGGCGTTGGATGAGACCGCAAAGGGACAGCCAGCAGCGGTCATGACGCTTCCGGACGGCATGCTCCTAAGCCTGGCCAAACCCATCGGCGCGTTCATGCTCAGCCGCAACCTTCCGGGGATATTTCCTGAGCGCGATTTTGCCGAGGCCGGTGGGCTAATGGCCTATGGTCCTAGTCTGACGGCGCAGTTCCACAGAGCCGCCTCATATGTCGACAAAATCTTGAAGGGAGCAAAGCCTGCCGATCTGCCGGCCGAGCAGCCGACGCGATTCGAGCTGATCCTCAACACGAAAGCGGCGAGGCTACTTGGTCTTACATTCTCACATACGATCATGACCCTCGCTGACGAAATGATTGAGTGAAATTTAGAGGTACTGGAGGCAACTCGAGCCGCTGTCGATCAATCATTCGCTGACCAATCTTCCCGATGAGACGCTGTCCGCGCAACCCGTAGCGGCGTAACGTCCTCCACCTCGTCGTTGCGAGGAGCAACGCGACGTATCGTCGATCAGGCGATGCGGCGTCATGGATTGCTTCGCTTCGCTCGCAAGGACGAGAGCTTGTACCGGAGCCACCAAAAGGAGCCCGTTATTTTGTCAGCAATTTGCGCAACAATCTCGGTTTCGTTTTCCAAACCGCGTCCTCGTTGAGAACTTCACCCTCGCGATTGCGCAGCTTTTCGATAATTCGCGCGCGGTGGCCTAAGTCGTTCCAGAACTTACGGGTGTCAAACAGATAAAGCTCGTCCTTGTCGTAGCCGAACAACTGGCGAATGCGCGCATTGTACAGAAGCAAACGACCGTCTTCGTCGATCACGTTGAGACCTGCCGGACAATGTTCGAGGATATCGAGGGATTGTTGCTCCTGTCGCGCAACCTTGGACGTCTGTTCGAGCAATGCGCCCTGCAAATCAGTGGGCATTTGCGACCCCGCAATGTCTGCTGCAAATTGCGTCACACCAGCACGGTTCCAAAGAGCGCCATCTGCTCAATGGATTGGTGCGAGGCACAAACCAGGGGGCTGGGGTGCAGCGTCCAGGCTCACTCTACTGAAGGAGCCCAGATGAACAGCCTCAGCCAGGGCTGTCGGATTTAAACCCGCCCGGGGGCAGACGGGCTATTGTGCCGACGACAGTTGAACCAGCTGACGCCCGCCATTCATTGCCTTGAGAGTCTTGACGTACTCCTCAGGACGCTGCCAGCGGAACGGCACCTTCAATCCCATGAATTCCGCGATGCTGCCGATAAACGATGTGCAATTGGTCGATTCGGCATTCCACACCGGTGAATTCGCCTGCAGTTTCTTGATGTATGCGAACACCCTTTTTGCGTCCGGCTCATTCAAGTACACGCGGTAACTGGCAGTGAGGTATTGGGGATCGAGATCGCCGTAGCTGGCTCCCGTCTCTGACGGCACCCACATCAGATGACCAAGTACGTAAGGTAGCGTGTCTCCCGCAGGGGTGAGGCCCGCGACTTCAACCTCGCGCGCGCTTGTCTTTCCAAACCAGACGAACGCATGCCCCCAACTCGCGGCCGTTCGAGCTCTGAAATCAACGTAGTACGGCCCCTTTGTCGAAGTCACCACCGGCTTTCGCGCCGACCGCGGCGCCGGTTGTGCGTCATTGGGTGTATCACCGACGACGGTCGCACTTGTTGCGTCGGCGGTGCGCTTGGTGATCTCGCGGGTTTGGGCGATGAACCGCTCCCAACCCGCGCGTATTTCGTTTGCGGAAGCGGATTGGATTTCGCACTGGAACGAAACGGCCAGCGTGAATGCCGCCACCAGGCATAGCGCTGATCGCTTAGGCCAATTTGCCACGCTTTCGTCCTTCAGATCCAACGAGGCCAGACGCAAGACCGGGTATCAATAGGGCCGCGATAGGACGGGCGCCTTACCAACTGGGGACTTCCCGACTGGAGTCTTGCCTACCGGCATCTTGCCGACAGGCGCCTGTTGATAGACGGGCTGTCGCCTCGGAATGTCGGCGCCACTGGCGGCAGTCACCAGCGCAAATGATGCGCCCACAATAATCGCAACTTTTTTCATCGTGATTCTCCTCTGGCTTGGAAGGAAAACGCCAATAACCTGCCGAGTCTTCCCTCCAGATAATCGCGACCATGAACGTCGGAATACGTCTGGAGTGCGGCGGTAGGTTGGTCTGGTGACGGTGAAAAACAGATATTACCCGGCGAAGGCTCGCGTGCCACATAGGGCGCGTGTCACGCCAAGGGAACTGCGCTCGGCGGTGCCGCCGCGGTTCTGCTTTTCCTGCGGAGTGCCACCCCGCCCTTGAGAGGGTTTCAGCTTTTCAGTTCATTCAGAAATTTGATCACCGCGCTGTTTACTTCGGCGGGTCGTTCTTGCTGGGTCCAGTGACCGCACCCCGGCAGCATCGTTGTGCTATGAAGCTGAGGAACGAACTGTTTCAAATTGAGGATCATTTTTTCCGCACCGGGAAATCGCACGACCAGATCGCGATCTCCGGCCATGTAGAGTGCGGGAACATTTACCTTTGCACCCGTCCAGGGCGCCAACAGCTCCCAATTGCGATCGATGTTGCGATACCAGTTCAGGCCGCCGCGAAAGCCGGACTTCTTGAACTCGCCTTCGTAATAATCAAGGTCAGCTTCGGTTATCCATGGCGGTGAGCTAGCTGGCGCTTTTCGAGATGCCAACCAGCCCCCGGAGCGTGGGACCATTCCGACGCTTGTTGAATCCGGGTCGGGGCTTGTCGCACCCCCGAACAAAGTCGTGCGTAGCGAATTGCGGACGTCTTCCTCCAACTCGGCTTCCGCAATCCCGGGCTCCTGGAAGTACAATTGATAAAACACCGCACTTTCCGTCTGAGGCATTGCGCTTGTCGGGCGAAGCTTGCCTCGCGGCCTGAACGGAACGCTAAGCCCAACCACAGCTCTGAATATGTCCGGCCGGAACAGCACCGAATGCCACGCCACGGGCGCTCCCCAATCATGGCCGATGATCACGGCTTCCTCGAACCCCAGGGCTTCCACCACGCCCACCATGTCGCCGGTCAGGTGGAACAACGTGTACTGGTCGATTGCCTCGGGCTTGTCCGTCTGGCCGTAGCCGCGCATGTCCGGGGCGACTGCGCAGTACCCGGCGGCGGATAGGGCCTTCAACTGATGCCGCCATGAATACCAGGACTCAGGCCATCCATGACAGAGCAGCACCAGCGGCCCCGTACCCATTTGGGCCAGGTGCATCTTGATGCCGTTGGTGGTGATGAATTTGTGCTCTACTTCCATGCCAGGCCCCCTGCAGTCGGACGTATGTTACGCGGTCAATCTCGATATGGTTGCGGGAAGGTAAGCTTCTGGCGGAAGCCGCTCCGGGCCGACGAGGGTGGCCGGAAGCGGTGATAAGTATCCCTCCGCAAATCGCTGGGCCACTCTCGCACGGCGCTTCCGTGCGTCTGGTCCGAACTCGACTCTCAGCTGTGACGCCAACCTGCCTATAATCCTAAGACGGCGCATTCTTTCCCGGCGCTCCTCAACATATGACGCAAAAGCGTCCTGTGCCCATGGCGATTTATTGGACAGCAGAATTTCACTGACGATGCGCACATCCCTTGCAGTGATCGATACACCCTGCCCGGTGACTGGATCGTTGTGTCCGGCTGCGTCTCCAATGAGTACCACGCCAGGCGCGGTTGGGTTATCGACCCAGTGATCCTCGTTAGAATAGGAATTGAACGGTCCGACCGGGGTCCCCGCGAGTATCGCACTTGCCAGCGGCAAGCAATGCAACCGGAACGCCTGAAGTACGCGATGTGACTTGTCCGGTCCTGCAAACCGGGCTCGGTTTGCGAAATCGTAACAGACGTAGAGTCGAACCAGATCTTTTCCTTGCGGGAAAATCAAATAATGCAACTCGTCCTCGGTGCCGATTGCCTGCATGTCTCTCGGCCACTCTGGCACGTTGGCGACCAGCATACCGCCAATCAGATTATGCGGTTCATCGGCTTCGGTTTCAAAGCCAACTTGCTTTCGAACAACCGAGTTTCGGCCGTCAGCGCCAACCACCAGCCGCGGCTTCAATTCTATCCTCCGGCCGTCGTGGAAGAAGGATACGACGGGCGATTTGTCTGCAACGCAAGCTACATCTTTGGCGCCTTTCAGGACAACAGCGCCGGCGGACACTGCGGCTTCGGCAAACGCGTTGCACATAGTCGGATGGCCAACGCAAAGTGGCCCAGGTGCTTCGGGATGGAGTTTGGTTAGATCAAGTGCCCGTCGTTCGGCCTGCTCCGAAGACCAGTTCTCATCGTATGGGACGTTTCGCTTTGTGTGCATCGCTCCATGCGCATAAAGCAATTCAAGCAACCCAAGTCGTTTGAATTCCGCAACTCCCCACGGGGCGACAAACTCTCCCCTGACCCGGTCTGGATAAGCGGTCTCACGTTCAACAACCACGACTTCCATGCCGTTTCGGGCCAGAACGGTGGCCAATGCGCCGCCACCGATGCCGCCGCCTACAATCACGATCTGCGGCGCTAAATACGTCACGAGTGCCTCCATGCACGTGGGTCGCTTCTATTCGATTACCTCGTCCGCGCGTGAGAGTAGACTCGCCGGAGTTTCCAGGCCCAGCCCCTTTGCCGTCTTTTGATTGATTGCCAGGTAGAATTTAGTCGGCACCTCGATCGGCAGATCGGCGGGCTTGGTGCCGCGCAAAATTCGATCCGTGTACCGCGCGAGAGACCGATAGAGCTCACGCACGTCCGGGCCGTATGTGATGAGCAACCCCTTTTGCGCGAACGGAGACCAGCCGGAGACGGAGGGCAGCTTGGCTTTCAGCGCGAACTGAGCAATGCGATCGCTGACTTCGTACATGGCGGAATCGGGGAATACCACCAGCGCATCGCAGTTATCGTTGACGACCGCCCGAAACACTGTTTCGAGTTCGCCGAACTCACGAGCCGGAAGTGATGACGATTGGTAGGGGAAATATGAAAAATCCAGACCGAGCTTCTTCGCCACCGCCTCCGTGGCCTGCCGCTCCAAGTGCACACCGGGGTGTTGCGGCCGAGCCAGGATGGCAATGCGCCTGGTTTGCGGCAGCCATTCCTTCAGCAATTCTATGCGTTTCCCGACGAGCTCGATGGCAAGATAGCTCATGCCGGTGAAAGCGCCGCCCGGTCTGGACCAGCTTTGCGCGAGCTTGCCGTCAACGGGATCACCGCTGAAGCCGAAGACAACCGGCTTTGCAGTTTGCGCCGACAACATCGCGATGGTCATAAGTTCTTGCGTCACAACGACGTCGGGATTGGAGGCAAGGACCTCGCGAGCCGCCGCTCCCATGTCTTCCCGACCGGTCGCCCAGAAGACCCCGAGCTTCAGGTTTTGGCCCTCCACCCAGCCCAACTCGCGCAGGCCTGCACGCAAGGAATCCAGATAAGGCGAAGGCTCGTCCGCGCGCCCGAGCCCCAGCCAGGCAACGTGCCGCATCCGGTCGGACCCTTGGGCGTGTGCGGTGAAAGGCCATGCAATGGCCGCGCCGCCGAACACAGTGATGAACCCGCGCCTATGCATGGTGGCCCCCGAGCACTGATGACCTCGCGAGCCTAGCACTCCAGAGGGAACTCAGGCAGCACACCGACATCAACTTTCGGTCAGGGCCATGTCGGAGCGGGAGGCCCATCACCGTTGCATCGGCCGAACTTGAACTGGACACGGTGGCCGCATAGGCTGTCCATAACACCTGCAAACCAACATTCAACAAGAAGCGGGACATCGCTCCATCAATGCAGTCCACCGCGCGGCGCCCCTTCCCCCACCGCCGGGGCCTGATCATCGTCACGACATTGGCCACCGCCTATGTCGCCAGCCATTTCTTCCGCGCCTCCAACGTCACCATCGGGCTGGACCTGATGCACGATTTGGCAATTGGCCCGGAAGCCCTGGGCGCGCTTACGGGGGCGTTCTTCTTCGGCTTCGCCGCGATGCAAATTCCGTGCGGGTTCTTCTTCGACCGTTTTGGTCCGCGTCGCGCCATCGCGGGCATGCTCATCGTCGCGACCATTGGTGGCATCATCTTCACCCTGGCGCCGACCTGGCCAATCCTGCTCACCGGCCGTGTACTGATGGGCGCCGGCTTCGGTGTGATGCTGATCGGCACGATGGTGGTGATCTCGCGTTGGTTTCCGCCGGACCGCTTCTCCACCTTCACCGCGATGGTCATGTCGATCGGCCTGCTTGGCAACCTCGGCGCCACAACCCCATTAGCGTGGGCTTCGGAGGCCATCGGGTGGCGCAGCGTGTTCGGCGTCGCCGTTCTTTTCACCGCTCTCGCCGCCATCACCGTGTGGCTGGTTGTGCGCGACGCTCCACCCGGCCATCCGTTCCTTGCCCGCACGCCCGAGCCGGCGGGCGAGATGTTGAAAGGGCTGTTCGAAGTTCTCCACAACCCGCGCCTGAAGCTCATCCTGCCGCTGAACTTTTGCAACTATGCTTGCACGTTCACGGTGCAGGGATTGTGGGGTGGTCCTTTCCTGCGCGAGGTGCATGGGCTGAGTGCGATCGAAGCCGGCAACGTCCTGCTGCTGTCGGTGATCACGTATCAAATGGGCATGCTCGCGTTCGGCCCATTGGACCGCATGCTGGACACACGCAAATGGATTGCGATAGGCGGCAGCCTGGTGATCATTTCAATCCTCGCCACCCTGGCGCTTGCGTCGCACCCGCCAATCTGGGTACCGATCGCCGCCATGCTCGGCATTGGCTTCTTCAGCGCATCCAGCACCATGGTGATGACGCACGGTCGCGGCATCTTCCCGGACCGGCTGATCGGACGCGGCATGGCAACCATCAACACATCCGTGATGCTGGGCGTTGCTTGCATGCAGACCCTCTCCGGCATCATCCTGGGCGCGTTCGAGCCGCTAGCCGGCGGCGTGCGGACCGAAACCGCGTACCGCACCCTCTTCGGAGTGCTCACGGTGGTGCTGCTGGCCGCGGTCGCGATCTACAGCCGCTCGCAGGACGTCAAGCCAAGCGAGGAAATGCGCGCCCGCCTGGCCACTGCGTGAGAGCCTGCGGCGTCGATGACAAGCAGACGCCGATGCTATTCCGCAGCTTCGCGAACGTAACGTGCCGTCGGTGTTCGCATGGTCACGAGTTCTTCGGCCGCCGTCGGATGCAAGGCCATGGTGGCGTCGAAATCGGCCTTGGTCGCTCTCATTTTCACGGCGATGCCGAGCAACTGCGCCATCTCGGCCGCCCCCTCGCCGACGATATGGCAGCCGATCACACGGTCGCTGTTGCCATCAACAACGAGCTTCATCAGAACGCGCGTATCGCGGCCCGACATGGTAGCCTTCATCGGCTTGAAATTGGTCTTGTAGATGTCGACCTGGCTGAATTGCGCGCGCGCCTGCGCTTCGGTCAACCCCACCGTGCCGACTTCCGGTTGCGAGAAGACGGCTGTGGGGATGTCGGCATGATCGACCTCGACCGGTCGTTTGCCGAACACGGTATCGGCAAACGCGTGACCCTCGCGGATCGCAACCGGCGTCAGGTTCAGCCGGTGAGTGACGTCGCCGATCGCGTAGATGTTGGGCACCGATGTGCGCGAGAAGCTATCGACGGCAATTCCGCCGTTAGTTGGATTGATCGCGACGCCGGTTGTCTCCAGCCCGAGATTGGCAAGGTTGGGGTGCCGCCCTATCGCAAACATCACCTGATCGGATGCGATGCTTGAGCCGCTCGACAGGTGCGAGGTGAATTCCTTGCCGTGCTTGTCCACGCTGGTGACCGTGCAGCCGGTGATGATCGTGATGCCTTCCTTTTCCATCTCGGCGCGTACATGGCTGCGAACGTCCTCATCGAACCCGCGCAGGATATTCTCGCCTCGATAGATCACCGTCACGTCAGAGCCGAAGCCGGCAAAAATACAGGCAAACTCAAGGGCGATGTAACCGCCCCCCTGGATCACGATGCGCTTCGGCAGCGAGTTCAGGTGAAACACTTCGTTCGACGAGATGACGTGCTCGATGCCGGGAATCGCGACGCCATGGTTCGGCGCGCCTCCGGTAGCGATCAACACATATCTGGATCGTACGGCCTCCCCGGTAGCAAGCCGGAGCGTGTGAGCGTCCTCAAATACCGCGCGCGTCTTGACGATGCGGGCGCCGGATTTTTCGACGTTGGCGGTATATGCCGCCTCCAGCCGCGCGATCTCCTTGTCCTTGTTGGCGATCAGGGTGGGCCAGTCGAACGTCGCTCCAGGAATGGTCCAGCCGAAGCCGGCGGCATCCTCAAGCTCGTGACTGATGTGGGAGGCGTACACCAGCAACTTTTTCGGCACGCAGCCACGGATGACGCAGGTCCCGCCCATCCGGTATTCTTCGGCGACCATCACCCGCGCGCCATGACCGGCAGCGATTCGGGCGGCGCGTACCCCGCCCGAACCTCCTCCGATGACGAACAGATCGACGTCGTATTCGGCCATCCCGGCTTCCCCTGAACGGGCCTGTCCTATATCTGCTTGCCGCGTTTGCGCATCTCGGCCCGGAATTCACCGTTGATGGTCTCCGCGAAATTTTGCGCCCACTGGTTCATGTAGGACATGCTGAAAGAAATTGCTTTCGGCTCCGAAGCGAGCAATTTCTTTCCAAGCGGCGACTTGTAGAATGTCACAAGGTCCTTCAATTCCTGCTCGCTGAACTCATTGGCGTAAACATTCGCCATTCCGTCGGCGATTTCCTGTTCGCGCCCGGCAAGCTTCTGCGCAACCACGACCGCGACTTCATTCAGGTCCTTCTGATAATTCAGATTGCTCTGCATCAGTTGATCTTTGGTCTTCTGCACCAGATTTGGCACCGCACTCGCATACATCGCGCCCGCGTTCTTCATCACCAGAATTTCCTTTGCGGCAGCCACCGCAGCCGGTGAGGCCGGCTTAAGCGGAGGAGCTTGCTGCTGCTGCGCTCCGGCTGGAACGCCGGTCAGAGCCAATCCAAGGGCTAAGCCCGCGGCAGTGAACAGTGTTGCAAGGCTCTTCATTTCAATCTCTCCTAACTGCGGCCTTATGGCCGTTCAACGACGCGAATTCCCGTGGGGCTCGCCAAGATCGCTACGCTCGCAAGACCAATGAACAACCCGTGCTCGACAACACCGGGAATCGTGGTCAGCAGGTCAGCCAGCCCCGGAGCATCGGGTATTCGGCTCAGGTGGGCATCAATGATCCAGTGGCCGCCATCGGTGACGAAAACGTGGCCATCCCTGCCGTTTCGGACCACCATTTGCCCGGAAACGCCGGTTTGCGCAAATGCTTTGCCGATCGCCCGCTGCGTCGCCGCCAGGCCGAACGGGATGACTTCGATCGGAAGCGGAAATTGGCCGAGAACGCCTACCCATTTGGTATCATCGGCGATCACGATCATTCGATCCGAGGCAGCCGCAACGATCTTCTCGCGCAGCAGCGCGCCGCCTCCCCCCTTGATCAGATTGAGCGAGGCATCGATCTCGTCGGCGCCATCCACCGTGAGGTCGAGATGATCGATGTCATCAAGCGTCGTCACGGGGACTCCGCAGCGCAGCGCTTGGTCGCGGGTCGCTTCGGACGTCGGCACACCGACGACATTGAGTCCGGCGCGGACACGCTCCCCAAGAAGCTCGACGAAATGCTTCGCGGTCGAACCGGTGCCGAGCCCAAGCTTCATGCCACCTTGAACATAACCAAGCGCTCGCGCGGCGGCTTGCCGCTTCAGTTCGTCCATGTCCACGTTCACGCGATGCCCCACTAACCCGCCCGACCTGCGCGGGCCGCCGACGGGGGCATATCTAGCGTCGTTTTAAGGCCAGGAACAGCGTTAAACCTCACAGCAAATGGCTGTTTTGAGCGACTGTTTGTCAGCCCCGCCCCGGCATCGGAGCGAATCGCTGATCTACCCGCTTCGCATGCCGCAGCGGCTCCCGACCGCGCGAGCTACCACTTGCTAATTTGTACGGTCGCCGATAGCGCTCTTCAATGACCTTTGCCCCGACCGTTGTGTTCGATCTCGACGGCACGCTTGTGGATACCGCGCCCGACCTGATCAACGCGCTCAACTTTGTTTTGGCCGGCGAAGGCTTGCCTCCGCTTCCGTTTCACTCGGCGCGCAGCATGATCGGCGCGGGGGCCCGCAAACTGATCGAGCGCGGGCTGGAGTTGGAAGGTCGCTCGGCCGGTCTCGAAGACATCGCCCGGCTGACCCGCGACTTCATCGATCATTATGCTGCGCACATAGCGGACCTCTCGCGCCCGTTCGATGGTCTGGAAACGGCGCTGGACGATCTCCAGGCGGCTGGGTACCGCTTTGCGGTCTGCACCAACAAGCTGGAATGGCTATCGAAGCTTCTGTTGGACCGGCTCGGTTTGAGTGCGCGCTTTTCCGCCATTTGCGGCGCCGATACGTTTGGCGTTTCGAAGCCGCACCCAGCCATACTGCAGCAAACGGTGGCGCGGGCGGGAGGCGAATTGTCGTCGGCGATCATGGTCGGCGACGCCGGTCCGGATATCGGCGCGGCCCGCCGGGCTGGCATTCCCGTGATCGGAGTTGCGTTCGGTTACACCGATGTCCCGATCGCCGATCTCAAGCCGGACGGTCTGATCCATCACATGCGCGAACTGCCCGACGCGGTCCGAACTCTGATGCTTCAACGGTCTCCGTTAAGGGCTCAACAGTGACGCCACGGCTGTTCCAGGGAGACGGCGGTGGAACTTCAGCCCGGCACCGCCACCCGAGCGAACAAGCGGCAGCACCCGAGCCACGCAACCCTTCTAACGACGTTCCATAACCGGGGCCAGCGCAGCCAAACTACCCAATCCAAGCCGCCTAAGGTCCAAGCTCGCCAGCAATGCCGATTGTAGGCGGATTGCATCATGCTTACATTGTGATTAGGGAGGATGTTTCCCCAGACCTTTATCGTGACTTCCGCAGTGACAAGGCTTTCTTGAATGAACGGACCTTCGCTCGATCCTGCCATCACTAGCCCCATGGTCGACCCGTTCGGCCGAAGGATCAGCTATTTGCGCGTGTCGGTCACGGATCGCTGCGACCTGCGCTGTTTCTATTGCATGTCGGAGGACATGACATTCCTGCCAAAGGCCGATCTGCTCACCCTTGAAGAACTCGACCGGCTTTGTTCGGCTTTTATCGCAAAGGGTGTCCGGAAGCTGCGATTGACAGGTGGCGAACCACTTGTGCGACGCAACGTGATGTCGCTGGTGCGCTCGCTCTCGCGCCATCTGCACAGCGGCGCTCTTAACGAACTGACCCTCACAACCAACGGCTCACAGCTGGCGCGTTTTGCGGGCGAACTGGCCGATTGCGGCATACGACGCATCAACGTTTCGATGGACACGTTGGACGCTGCGAAATTCCGGGCTATCACTCGCTGGGGCGATCTCGACAAGGTGCTGGCTGGCATCGAGGCCGCGAGGTCGGCGGGTCTGGCGGTCAAGATCAATGCCGTGGCGCTCAAGAACCTGAATGAGGATGAAATTCCCGCGCTGATGGAATGGGCGCACGGCAAGGGCATGGCGCTGACGCTGATCGAGGTCATGCCGATGGGCGACATCGGCGCCGGACGCATCGATCAGTATGTGCCGTTGTCGCTGCTGCGAGCGCGGCTCGCCAAGCAATACACGTTGGCCGACCTCGACGATGATACCGGTGGCCCTGCCCGCTATGTTCGCGTCAGCGAGACCGGCGGCAAGCTGGGCTTCATCACCCCGATGACCCACAATTTCTGTGAATCCTGCAACAGGGTTCGAATCACCTGCACCGGCACCCTGCATACCTGTCTCGGCCATGAGGATGCCTCCGATCTAAGAAGGCCGCTGCGTTCATCCGTCACCGATGAACTACTCAGCGCTGCGATAGACCGCGCCATTGGCCTGAAACCCAAGGGCCATGACTTCATCATCGACCGTCGGCACAACCGGCCCAGCGTCAGCCGTCACATGAGCGTCACCGGCGGCTGAGCCAACGCGATCCGCAGTGCCGATCCCCGCCGGCCAAATTCGCTTTTCCCTTCAACAAACTTCCGATTGACGGCGGCTTCGCACGCTGGAATGCTGCCGGGGCTTCATGCTAGCCGGATAGGCCACTGCGTCGAATCGGTGCGGTCAAGATGGCAGAGGCCGAACTGGGGAGGACAATCGTTGCAATCGCTCCTGCAAATGAGCCGCGGTATCGACGCGTTCACGCGGTGGACTGGCAAGCGCCTGGCGTGGCTGATTCTGGTTGCCGTGGTGGTGTCCGCGCTCAATGCGATCGTGCGCAAGAGCTTCGATACTTCTTCCAACTCCTGGCTTGAGCTTCAATGGGTGCTGTTCAGCATCGTTTTCCTGTTGTGCTCGCCATGGACGTTGCTGGACAACGAACATATCCGCATCGATATCGTCAACAACACGCTGCCGAAGCAGGTTCGGAACAGCATCGACGTCATCGGCCATGCCTTTTTCCTGATACCGCTTACCGTCGTGATGATCATCACCGGCGGCCCCTTCTTCATGCGCTCGTTTGAGATTAACGAGCAGTCGGGCAATGCCGGCGGCCTGCCACAATGGCCCGCAAAATCGCTTGTCATAATCGGGTTTGCTTTCCTGCTGGTTCAGGGCATTTCCGAATTGATCAAACGCGTTGCGGTCATGCGCGGGATCATTCCGGATCCGCACGCAACACAAGTGCATGCGCTGGAGGCTGAAGTGGAACATCTCGTCGAGGCGATAAAGAAGGACTGATCGCGAAGCGCGGTCCAGGGAGAATAGATGTCAGCCTTTCTTATCGCCAATATGGCGCCAATCATGTTCGCCTCGCTGGTCGTGGTGCTGCTGCTGGGGTATCCGGCGGCGTTCTCGCTTGGCGCGGTCGGGCTGATATACGCCTTCGTCGGCATTCAGCTTGGCGAGTTCCGGCCCGACTTCCTGCAGGCGCTTCCCGAGCGCGTCTACGGCGTGATGAACAACGACACGCTGCTCGCCATCCCTTTCTTTACGTTCATGGGACTGGTGCTTGAACGTTCGGGCATGGCCGAAGACCTGCTCGACACCATAGGGCAGTTGTTCGGCACCATTCGCGGCGGGCTTGCCTACGCCGTGGTTTTCGTCGGCGCGCTGCTTGCCGCCACCACCGGCGTTGTCGCCGCTTCCGTGATTTCGATGGGCCTGATCTCATTGCCGATCATGTTGCGCTACGGCTACGACCGTCGAATGGCGACCGGCATCATCGCGGCTTCCGGCACGTTGGCGCAGATCATCCCACCGTCGCTGGTGCTGATCGTGATGGCCGACCAGCTCGGCAAATCTGTCGGCGACATGTACGAGGGCGCATTCATTCCCGGGCTCGTGCTCGCCGGTCTCTACGCGGGGTATGCATTCCTCGTCACATTGATATTCCCCAAGGCAGCGCCGGGCCTGCCACCGAACGCGATCGGTTTTCGCGAGGACAACGGCAGCCGCGGATTGCTATCGCTCGGCATGCTGTTCCTCGCAAGCTGTGCGTTCGGCTGGCTCATGATGCGAAATTCGAGCTCCCATGGAGCCGACTTCGTCGTGCTCAGCATGTTCTTCGGCATCCTGTTCGCATTCTTCGTCGCGGTTCTAAACTGGGTCCTGGACAAATTCACCGGCTATCGGTTCCTGTCGAAGATGGCGCAGCAGACCACCTTCGTGATGGTGCCGCCGCTGTTCCTGATCTTCCTGGTGCTTGGCACCATCTTCATCGGTCTGGCGACACCGACCGAAGGTGGCGCGATGGGCGCTGCCGGCGCCCTCATACTCGGCGCCTCCAAGCGCCGGCTGAGCTGGGACCTGATCCGCCAGGCCACCGAGTCGACCGCGAAGCTGTCGGCTTTCGTGGTGTTTATCCTGGTCGGCGCGCGCGTTTTCTCGCTGACCTTCTACGGCGTCAACGGTCACGTCTGGGTCGAACACCTCCTAACGTCGCTGCCCGGCGGTCAGGTCGGCTTTCTCATTTTCGTCAACGCGTTTGTATTCGTCCTCGCCTTCTTCCTCGATTTCTTCGAGTTGGCGTTCATTATCATTCCGCTGCTCGGGCCGGCGGCCGAACACCTGGGCATCGACCTGATCTGGTTCGGCGTGATCCTGGGCGTCAACATGCAGACCTCGTTCATGCATCCGCCCTTCGGGTTCGCGCTGTTCTATTTGCGCTCAGTGGCGCCAAAGGAGCCCTATGTCGACCGCGTGACCGGCAAGCGAATGGAGCCTGTCACGACCGGCCAGATCTATTGGGGCGCGGTGCCGTTCGTTGTGATCCAGGTCATCATGGTGTTGCTGGTGATCACGTTCCCATCGATGGTGATGCACTACAAAGGCGCGGTGTCGACGGTCGATCCGAACACCATCAAGATCGAGATTCCACAGTTGGACGCGCCGCCGCTCGATTTCGGTCCACCGCCCAAGCAATAGCGTTTCGTCCAAACAGAGCTGGCGGCAAACAAAAACCCCGGAGCCATCGCTCCGGGGTTTCGCGTTTTTGCCGAAAGTGCTGCCGATCAGCTTTGCGAGTGGCGCGCCATGAAGTTGTCGTAGCCGACTTCAGCCACCTGGAACCACTGATAGCCATTGTTCGAGAAAGACGTCAGTGAGTCGTACACCTTCTTGAAATCGGCGTTGCTGCCTGCAACCTCGTTATGCAGTTCCTTCGCAGCCTTCAGGCAGGCCTCCATGATTGGCGGCGAGAAGGCGTGCAGCTTGGCTCCGTTGGCGAGCAGCTTGCGCAGAGCTTGCGGATTGGCCTGGTCGTATTTCGCCATCATCCAGTTGTTCGCATAGTGACCGGCCTGCTCAAGAACGCTCTTGTAGTGCTTCGGCAGCGCATTCCATTTCTCGAGGTTGACGAAGGCCAGCAGCATCGGACCGCCTTCCCACCAGCCGGGATAGTAATAATGCGGCGCCACTTTGAAGAAGCCGAGCTTCTCGTCGTCGTAGGGACCCACCCACTCGGCTCCGTCGATCGTGCCTTTCTCGAGCGCCGGGTAAATGTCGCCACCGGCAATCTGCTGCGGGACCGCGCCTAGCTTCTGCAACACGCGACCGGCAAACCCGCCGATGCGGAATTTCAGACCTTTGAGATCTTCGGTGCTGGTGACCTCCTTCCGGAACCATCCGCCCATCTGGCAGCCGGTGTTGCCGGCAAGCAGCGAGATCACGTTGTACTTCTTGTAGAACTCATTGAGGGCATCTCGGCCGCCGCCCAGCATGTACCAGGCCTGGTTGATGCGCATGTTAGGCCCGAACGGTACTGCCGAGCCGAAGGTGAAGGTCGGATCCTTGCCAAAATAATAATACGATGCGGTGTGGCCGATCTCGACGGTGCCGTTTTGTACCGCATCAAGAACCTGCAATCCCGGCACGATTTCCCCGCCGGCGAACGTCTGGATCTGAAATTTATTGTCGGTAGCCTCGGCGACGACCTTGGCCATCATCTCGGCTCCGCCATAAAGCGTGTCGAGCGATTTCGGCCAGCTCGTCGGCATGCGCCATTTTATCTCCGGCATCGACTGCGCGATTGCCGGTGCTGCCATTGTGGCAGCGGCGGCAGCGCCCACGCCGGTGACCTTGATAAAGTCTCGTCGCTTCATTGTGATCTTCCTCCTGTTGGGGTGTCGGTCGGGCCTTCGTGTCGAGGCTTGGTGCCAGCATGGAACATCTGGTTGCGGATATCCACGACGAACTTAAGTTTCGGAACGCAAAAGCCCGGCCTTCAACAAGGCCGGGCTTGAGGCGCTCTACAACTTAAGGCTTAGACTTGTGATTCTCAGAAGGCCGATCAGCCGCGCGTGCGCGAGCGAATCATAAAGCTGTCGAAGGTGTATTCAGCAACCTGCCACCACAGATACTGGTCGGAGCGATAGGCCTGCATCGAGTCGATCGATTTCTTGAAGTCCGCGTTCTTGGCGGAAATTTCCGCCCACAATTCATTGGTGGCCTTCAGGCATGCCTCCAGCACTTCATTGGTGAACGGACGGAGTTGCGTCCCGCTGGCCACAAGTCGCTTCAGCGCGGGCGGGTTGAGCATGTCGTAGCGAGCGGCCATCCAGCTATTGGCGTTCGCAGCGGCGTTGGTGACGGCGGCCTGATAGCTTTTCGGCAGCTCATTCCATTTGTCGAGGTTGGCGAAGGCGTGAACCATGGGCCCGCCTTCCCAGAAACCAGGATAGTAGTAGAACTTCGCGACCTTCTGAAAACCAAGCTTCTCGTCGTCATACGGCCCGACCCATTCGGCGCCGTCGATGGTGCCCTTTTCCAGTGATGGATAGATGTCTCCGCCCGCGAGTTGTTGCGGCACCACGCCGACCTTTTGCAGCACCTGCCCAGCGATCCCGCCGATGCGAAACTTCAGGCCGGAGAGATCCGCGACCGTCTTAATCTCCTTGCGAAACCAGCCACCCATCTGCGTGCCGGTGTTGCCGCAAGGAAATCCGATCACGTTCGCGGATTTCTTGAAGAACTCGTTTCCTATCTCCATGCCGCCGCCCTGGTACCACCAGGAATTCTGCATCCGCGCGTTCAGGCCGAATGGCACCGACGCATAGATGGCGAAGGTCGGGTCCTTGCCTACGTAGTAATACGAAACGGTATGGCACATCTCGACGGTGTTCTTGGAGGTGGCGTCGAGCGCCTGCAATCCGGGTACCAGTTCGCCTGCCTGAAAAACCTGAATCTGAAACTTGTTGTCGGTCAGTTCGGCAACCTGTTTCGCGAAATATTCGGCGCCTCCGTAGATGGTGTCGAGCGACTTCGGGAAACTCGAGGTAAGGCGCCACTTGATCTCAGGCGAGGATTGCGCGATGGCAGGTGAAGCCACCGTGGCGATCGCGGCACCAGTTGCCGATACTTTCAAGAACTCACGTCGCTTCATCAAAACCATCTCCTTGTTGGGGCGTATCCCACATCCTGCGCCGTCGGGGCGAGACAATTCGCTCTCGCAAAAGGCGCTTCTCGCCGCGGTCTTTAACATGGAAGTTTAGCGGCGGAATACGCGACAAAGGCATGACAGCACTGCACTGCCTAAACGAAAGTCGAATATGTCTGGAGGAGTGATTTAAGCCGCGCCGATGACGACCTGTAGTTGACCGCGAACCTTGCCGCCGATTTCACGGTACAGCGCCGCATACGGCCCATCTGGCTCACTCTCGACGATCGGCGTTCCCGAATCCGAGGTGACGCGAACCGACATATGGAGCGGGATTTCGCCCAGGAACGGCACCCCCAACCGCTCGGCCTCCTGGCGCGCGCCGCCATGGCCGAAGATGTCCGATCGCGTGCCGCAATGGGGGCACTGGAAATAGCTCATGTTCTCGACGATGCCGAGAACCGGGACATCGACCTTCTTGAACATCGCAAGCCCGCGCCGCGCATCGATCAGGGAAAGATCCTGCGGCGTCGAGATGATGACGGCCCCCTTCAAGGGTACGTTCTGCGCCAGCGTCAATTGTGCATCGCCGGTGCCCGGAGGCATGTCGACCACGAGAATATCCAGTGTTCCCCACGCCACGTCCCGGAGCATCTGTGTGATGGCAGACATAACCATCGGACCGCGCCAGATCATCGCGGTGTCCTCCTCGACCAAAAAGCCGATCGACATGATCGCGAGGCCGAAACGCTGAAGCGGAATCATTTTTCGCTCATCGTTGAGCTGCGGCTTTTCTCGCAGGCCGGTCAATCTCGGCACCGATGGACCGTAAATATCCGCATCGAGCAATCCGACTCTAAGCCCGAGGTCGCGCAGCCCAAGTGCCAGGTTTACAGCCGTGGTGGATTTGCCGACGCCCCCCTTTCCGGATGCCACCGCGATCACGGCCGCAACGCCCGGAATCTCCGAGCGCTTCGCCATTGGCGAGGTCGCACTTTGCGGCGGGCGATGTGATGATACCGGCTGCACACCAGGCCCGTGACGATGTGGAGCCGACGGCGGTGGCGGCGCCGCTGACCCCGGCTTGCGTTCCGCGGTCAGGGCGATCATGGCGACACTGACGCCGGGAATGGCGCGGACCGCCGCTTCCGCCTGCACCCGAACGTTCTCCCACGCGCGAGCTTCGCTGGCATCGACGTTGATCGAGAGGAATACCTTGCCGTCATTGGCGGCGATGGCCGACAAAACCTTGGCTTGGGTCAAGGGGATGCCGTGCGGCGAGTTCACCCGCGCCAGGACATCGAGGACTTGTTGCTGTGTCACGCTCAATGCGTATCTCCCCACATTCAGACGCGACTGATAGTGCGATCCGGCGCGAAAGCATATCGCCGTTTGTTGATCTCAGGCCTGCTCAAGCGGCCGTGATCGCGGCTCAATCCTGCTCCTTGGCTGCTTCGTAGTTAAGCTCGATCATAACCCCATTTGGGTCATTGACGAAAATCTGCCAGAGATCGCCACCGGGTACCTGACGTGAATCGAATTGCATGCCCTTGGACTGAAGCCGCTGCTTCATCCCGGCAAAGCCCTGGCTCGCAAAAGCGACGTGGTGAACAACCCCCGAATCGGGCTTCTGTTGCTCGTCGGTGGGCGAAATATCGACGAGGTGCACCACCGGCTTACCCTGGCTGTACATCCATGCGCCCGGGAATGCGAAGTTCGGCCGGTCTCCTTTTTGGAGGCCAAGGACCTCCTCATAGAACCGGACGGTCTCGGCGAGCTTGCGGGTCCGGATGTTAAAATGGTCGAGCACTCCTATGCTCACGCTCATGCGCTCTCACTCCCTGTCTTGCTTCCTCAATATCCCGATTTTTGTCCCTCGATCCTAGCACAAAAGCGCTCCTCTCCGGCAAACAGGGACGTTGCCCTTGCTGGCGCAGCGTTTATTGTGCGCGCTTCACATCCAGAGCGGAACCTGCTTCGAGATCGAACCAGCCCACCGGCGCTCTCCAGAACACGTCCGGTCAGTCCAGATGGCCGGCAAACCCCAAGGTCACACACATGGCTAAAGTCGCTTTTCTCGGTCTCGGCGTTATGGGTTTCCCGATGGCAGGACATCTGGTGAAGAAAGGTGGCCATGAGGTCACCGTGTTCAACCGGACCGGGGCCAAAGCTAAGGCATGGGCAGAGAAATTCGGAGGAGCAACGGCCCCTACCCCCAAGGCGGCCGCACAAGGCCAGGATTTCGTGATGGCGTGCGTCGGCAACGACAATGACCTGAGGGCGATTACGCTCGGCCCGGATGGCGCTTTCGCCGGCATGAAGAAAGGCGCGGTTTTCGTCGATCACACCACCGCATCGGCGGAGGTCGCGCGCGAACTGGACGCGGAAGCGAACAAGCGTGGGTTCAAGTTCGTCGACGCTCCGGTGTCCGGCGGTCAGGCCGGCGCGGAAAACGGAGTTTTGACTGTTATGTGCGGTGGCAGTCAGGACGCCTATGCCGCTGCCGAGCCCGTGATCGCGGCCTACGCCCGCATGTGCAAGCGGCTCGGCGAAGCGGGCTCGGGCCAGCTAACCAAGATGGTCAACCAGATCTGCATTGCAGGGCTGGTCGAAGGTCTTTCCGAAGGAATCCATTTCGCCAAGAAGGCAGGGCTCGACGTCACGGCAGTGATCGACACCATCTCCAAAGGCGCGGCTCAGTCCTGGCAGATGGAGAACCGTTACAAGACCATGAATGACGGAAAATTCGATTTCGGATTCGCGGTGGAATGGATGCGCAAGGATCTTTCGATTTGTCTGGCCGAAGCGCGGCGCAATGGGGCGAGCCTGCCGGTGACCGCGTTGGTCGACGCGTTCTATGCGGAGGTCGAAAAGATGGGCGGCAAGCGTTGGGACACCTCCAGCCTGCTCGCGCGGCTGGAGCGCTAAGCGCCGGCGACGAGGTTAATTTAACCTCTCGTTAAGGTGATTCTTTAGCGCTTTAAGGCAGCTCTTAATGATTTGGCGGCACAGATAGACAATGCAAAAGCTCGCGCTCTCGGCGGGCAGGATTTGTGTTGTTTCATGAGTAAACCCGCCGACAAGCCTGAAGTTGTCCAGCTTCCGGCTGAACCGCCCATCGCAGCGCCGGGCAGCAATCGCCGCGCGGCCGCGCAGCGGGTGCGCGAGGCGCGCGACCGGTTAACATCTACCAGCGGAACACGCCCGTCGTTCGATCGCGAACTGCTCCGGCAATTTGCGCAGACCCGGATAGCGGCGTCCTACGTGGTCATGCTGCTCGTCGTGGCGACAGGCCTTCTGTTCGGCCTGTGGATGCGGCCGATTTCAGCCGCCGTCTGGACCTGCGGGATGTTCTGCATTCACGTGGTGATCATTCGGTTTTGCGCCAGATTCCTCGCCGAAACGCCTTCGCTCACGCCAACCAGCAAATGGCGAAAGCGCTTCTTTCTGCTGGACCTCATCTACGGGCTCTGCTGGACCACGCTTCTGATCTATCCGGCCGGTCTCGACATCGTGTCGAACACGATGATGATGTTCCTGATGCTGCTGGTGATCGCGGTGTCCAGCATGCTCGCGGCCAACCTTCCGATCGCGGCGCTTGCGGCAACTGCTCCGGTCACCGTTGCGATCGCGCTGAAACTGGTGCTGAGCGGGACTTTCGACAACTGCGTGCTGGCGGTGCTTGCGCTCGCAGCGGAAGGCTATTTTGCGCTGCTCGCCCATCGTCTGCATTCGACTACCCTGGCGACCTTGGAGGCGCGGGCGGAAAAAGATGCGTTGATCGGGGAATTGGAGCAGGCGAAATCAATATCCGACGAAGCGCGACACCGGGCGGAAGCAGCCAACGTCGCCAAATCGCGTTTTCTCGCGCAGATGAGTCATGAATTGCGGACACCGCTGAACGCCATCCTCGGATTTTCCGAGGTGATGAAGAGCGAGATTTTCGGTGGGCACACAGTGCCGGTTTACAAGGAATACTCGGCGGATATTCACAATTCGGGGGTGCATCTGCTCAACCTGATCAACGAGATCCTGGATCTCTCACGGATCGAGGCCGGCAGGTACGACCTCAATGAAGAAGCCGTATCGCTCGTCCACGTCGTCGCCGATTGCCACCATCTGTTGAAACTGCGGGCGTCCAGCCGTGGCATCACCATTCACGAGGTGTTCGAAAACGGCATGCCGCGCATTTGGGGCGATGAGCGCGCGATAAGGCAGATCGTGCTCAACCTGCTGTCGAACTCGATAAAATTCACGCCGCAGACCGGAGAGATTTGGCTCAAGGTGGGTTGGACCGCATCAGGCGGTCAGTATCTCAGCGTCAAGGATACCGGCTCTGGAATTGCGGAAGATGAAATCCCTGTGGTGCTTGCCTCCTTCGGCCAGGGCTCCAATTCAATCAAGTCGGCGGAACAAGGTGCCGGCCTCGGCCTGCCGATCGCAAAAAGCCTCATCGACATGCATGGCGGTACGTTCACCCTGAAATCCAAGCTTCGCATCGGCACCGAGGTCATCGTCACCTTCCCGCCGGAGCGCGTGATGTCAGCGCTGGCTCCGATGACCGATGAGGCTCCGCCACTGCAGCCGGAAAACCCCATCACCACGGCAGCCGAAGACAGGCGCCGGGCCCGACACAAGCCGATCATGAGCGCCGGCACCGGATTGTAATTGGAGCGCTTGCGCAGACCCACCGAATACGCTTCACAATTGGAAGATGAGCAAAGAAACGCCGTGCATCGCAGTCTGTATGATCGATCCCAAAACCAGTCTCTGCCTAGGCTGCGGCCGCACCTTGCCGGAGATCGCGCGCTGGCACCGCATGGACAGCGCGGAGCGGCAGGCTGTCATGGCGCTGCTGAAGACACGAATGACGGAGGCGGGCCTGGTTCAGCAGCCGGCACCGCCAATTCGAAACGCCGGCTGATCAGCCGTTCTTCAGGGGTCCGCCCGTGAGCCGCTTTCTGCTTGTATTGATCATGCTGGCCGCCGCGGGAAGCGCCGTGCTTGCCTACAAGGATCCTGAGCAGTTAGCCCGCGCCAGCGACACCGTCTCGGACCTGCTCCGCAAGCGCGCTGCTCCAGGCCGCGCTGTTCAGATCGCACGTGCCCACAGTGGCGAGTTCGCGCTGAAAGCCAAGATCAACGGCGTCGACGCGGCAATGGTGATCGACACCGGCGCGACCTCGGTCGTGCTCACGTACGAAACTGCAAAAGCCGCAGGGCTGCCGCTGGAACTGTTGTTGTATGACGTCGACGTCGAGACCGCCAGCGGACACACCAAAGCGGCCCGCCTGACGCTCAACCGTCTTTCCATCGGCAAGCTGGTGGAGCGTTCCGTGCCCGCGCTTGTGGTGCCGCACGGCCAGATGAAAACCAATTTGCTCGGGATGAGTTTTCTGGACCGGCTGGAAAGCTGGGAAGTACACGCCGACCGGCTGATGCTGCACGGCTATCCCTGACCTGTCAGGCAAGCTTTGCCTTGCCTCTCCGTCCGAGCTTGAATCTACGCATCCCCGCTCAAGCCGCGATCGAAGCTTCAGCGCGGTCCTCCACCAGCGCAATCGCCTCGCGTAACGTAGCTACTCCGGCGCCAAGTTTGGTGCCGTTCTCGGCGAGATAGCGGCGGAATGCGCGAGCGCCGCGCACGCCATGAAATGCGCCGACGAAATGCCGCGCGATCGAATGTAGCCTCGTTCCCCCGGCCAGTTCGGATTCGATGTATGGCATCATCGCTTCGAACACATCTTTCATGGTGGCGTGCGGCGCCGGCTCGCCGAACAGTTCGGGATCGGCTGTCAGCAACTTCCATGGCTCCTGATACGCCGCGCGCCCCAGCATGACCCCATCGACGTGAGCAAGATGCTGCTTTGCCTGAGCAAGATCTGCGATGCCGCCATTGATGATGATGGGCACATCGGGCATGGCAGCCTTGAGCCGATAAACCCGGCCATAGTCCAGCGGCGGAATGTCACGATTTTCTTTCGGCGAAAGTCCCTTGAGCCAAGCCTTGCGGGCATGGACGATCAACGCGTCGGCACCTGCCCCCACGACGCCGCGCGCCAGCTCATCGAGCGCAATTTCCGCATCTTGTTCGTCGATTCCGATCCGGCACTTGACCGTCACCGGAATGTGCACCGCGGCTTTCATGGCGCCTACGCAACTGGCAACCAATGCCGGCTCGGCCATCAGACAGGCGCCAAAACGTCCATCCTGCACCCGATCGGACGGACAGCCCACGTTGAGATTGATTTCGTCGTACCCGAAATCCTCACCGATCTTCGCGGCGGCTGCGAGATCGTGAGCGTTCGATCCGCCAAGCTGAAGCGCTACCGGATGTTCGCTGGGGTTGAAACCAAGCAGCCGCTGGCGATCGCCGTGAAGGATCGCCCCGGTGGTCAGCATCTCCGTATACAGCCGCCCGCGGCGGGTCATGAGGCGATGGAAGACGCGGCAATGCCGGTCGGTCCAGTCCATCATCGGGGCAACGGAAAAGCGGTAGTCTTGGTGTTTCAAATGTTTGTCCTGCAGATCTCAACCGTTGAGCGAACTCAGCGGCAGAATAGCCTATCTCAGGCCGGCAAGCAGCCTCCACCGTATGGCACAAAATCAAAGCGGCTGATGCTTCAACTGTATGTTCCACTATTGAAGCTTAATGTTCGCTCGCTTGATCACCTCACCCCAACGCTCGACCTCAGCTCGCATGTATTTCGCCGCCTGGTCCGCGGAACCGCCGTAGGTCTCGGCGGATAGCTTGCTCAGACGCTCCTGCACCTCCGGCTGGCGCAAGGCTTCATTCACATCGGCGTTGATCTTATCGGTCACGTTTTTCGGGGTGCCGGGCGGTGCCACCATGGCGTACCACGCAACGGCCTCGAACCCGGGCAGCGTTTCCGAGATGGTCGGGATGTCCGGCAGCGAAGGCAGGCGCTTGGCTGATGCGACCGCCAGTAATCTCAGGCTTCCTGCCTCGACCAGAGGGAGAGAAACCCCGAGATTGTCGAACATCAGGTCGACATCGGCGGCCAGAAGACCCTGAAGCGCCGGTGCGGACCCGCGGTATGGGATGAAGCGCAGCTTCACGTTTGCCATCGCCTGAAACAGTTCGGCGGTGAGATGTGAGGTGGTTCCGTTGCCTTGGGTTGCGGCCAAGACCTTATCGGGATTGCTGCCAAGGTATTGGATGAGATCCGGTACGCTCGAAACCTTCAGGTTCTTTGGGTTGGTGATCAGAGCGTTCGGCACATGCGCCATGACGATGATCGGCTCGAACTTCGACGGATCGAAACCGAGATTTGAATAGAGGTTTTGATTGATCACAAGCGGCGGCGGCGGAGAAGACAGCAGCGTGTAGCCGTCAGGAGCCGAATGATACACGAAATCCGATCCGATGTTTCCGGCCGCACCGGTTCGGTTGTCGATGATGACCGGCTGGCCCCATTTGCGCGCTAGCCAGTCACCGATCAGCCTCGGGATCGCGTCGGCGGTGCCGCCGGCGGCGAAGGGCACGACAATCTTCACCGGCCGGTCCGGAAAGTTCTGGGCGCGCGCCGGACTGTGGGCCTGCGCGAAAACAAACAACAGCGCCGCCAACGCGCTGACGGCTCGGCCGACTGAAACCAGCCGCTTGCAGTAGTCCGAGTTCATCATCTCTTCCAATTCTCGACCGGTCAGCGTGATGGCAAAATGCCCTGCCCTGTGTGAGGATACAACCGCGTACTCTGGTTCAGCGTTGCTCGATGAGGAGTTGAATGGTGCGATCCCGCATTGATGTCGTGATCGTGGGCGGCGGAATAGGCGGCCTGTTTGCGGCCAATGCACTGTCGGCGCAAGGCATGCGCGTTGCGATCTACGAGCAGGCCCCTGAGATCGGCGAGATCGGGGCGGGCGTGTTTCTGACGCCCAACAGTGTACGGCATCTACGCAGGATCGGACTGGAACCGGCGGTCGAGAAGTGGGGCGCCCGGGTCGGGGAGCATTCCCGCTACTTCCGCCATGACGGCGTGCCAATTGCCCCGGTTCAGGTGACGGATTCCTCAGGCTGGAATGCGACTTTCGGAATGCATCGCGCAGATCTGGTCGAAATGCTCGCAGGTAGGCTTCCCGCCGAGGTGCTGCGTGTCGGGCACCGATGCACGGGATTCGAGCAGGACGGCAACAAGGCGCGGGTCTCGTTTGCGAACGGACCTTCGGCCGAAGGCGACGTCGTCGTGGCGGCGGACGGAATTCACTCAGAGCTCCGGCCCTATGTCTTTCCTGCATCTGAGCCCGTGTTTTCAGGATCCGTCGCCTATCGAGGGCTGGTATCGCACGAGCGCGTTCCTCATTGGCCTACTGAACGCTGGCAGATGTGGCTCGGCAAAGGCCGGCACTTCCTGGCATTTCCTGTGCGCGGCGGAAAGCTGATCAACTATGTCGGGTTCGTCCCCACCGATGAGGAGATGAAGGAATCCTGGACCGCTCCGGGTGATCCCGACGTTCTTCGGCAGGCCTTCGCCGGCTGGGATCCTCGCATCCACGAACTGCTGAACGAAGTTCAGGTGACGTTCCGATGGGCGCTATACGATCGCGAACCGCTACCCACCTGGACGCGCGACAGACTCACGCTGCTCGGCGATGCCGCCCATCCAATGCTTCCGCATCTGGGACAGGGAGCCAATCAATCGATCGAAGATGGCATGGCGCTCGCGACGATTCTGGCGCATGCCGACCGGGCGAGCGCGCCTCAGGCGCTCATCGCCTATGAGCAGCTTCGCCGTGAGCGCGTGGCGCAGGTTCAACGCGGCGCACGCGAGAACGGGATGCGGTACGATTCCGCCTATTCCGACCTCGGCGTGAGAGATGCCGAGATCACCGCGCATGCTGCGTTTCGGAAGAGGCTCTATGACCACGACGTTGTTCCGGACGCGCAAGCGGCGGCGGCAACGCTGATGTAGTCGACTAGACGCCGGCAGTCGGCAGGCTGGCGGCCGCGATGGTGACTATCGCAGCGAGACGGCGCCCGATTCGGGACGGCGTGGATCGAAGCAATGAACGCAGTCGGCGCATATCGCAGGTCCTTACGCGCCCGCCGAAAACGGTTCCTCAAGATGAGCGCGAACTGAAAATGCTAACCCGCGCGAACCCTGTCGAGGGCGCCGCAAAAATAACAACCCATGCATCGTCTGAGCCGGATGGGCAGTGAGTTTATTGCCCCCGATGCAGCTCGGACGGTGAACAATTTCTCTGCGTTTCCGGAGCGGAATGCTTAACAATTACGGTCAGGCCGGCGCGAATCCGAAGGTCCTTTCGAAGCGCTTTGCGTAAGCGGGCCATACCTCGGGGTTGATGATGCGTGGCGGTCGCTTGCCGTCGAGCGCATCGAGCATCTGCTCCGCGGCGATCCTGCCCATGTTCTCCCTCGCCTCCCGGGTTACGCCGGCCGTGTGCGGACTTGCGAGCACATTGTCGAACTGCAGCAGCGGATGCTCGGGCGTGGGCGGTTCTTTGGACCAAACGTCAAGACCTGCGCCCGCGATAAGCTTGTTCTTCAGCGCTTCCAGCAAGGCGTCTTCATCATGGATGAACCCCCGGGCGGTCGTGATGAAGTAAGCGTGCGGCTGCATCAGCGAGAACTGCCGCGCTCCTATCATGCCCCGGCTTTCCCTCGTGAGCGGACAGGAGATCGAAACGTAATCCGATCGGCTGAGCAACTCATCCAGCGTCACCTTCTCGGCGCCGCGCTCGGCCATTTGCGTCGCGGATAGATAAGGGTCGTACGCCAGCACATTCATTCCCAGCAACCCTCGGCAAAGCGCGGCGATCCGGCGCCCCACATTGCCTAGCCCTACGATGCCGATGGTCTTGCCCTGCGCCTCCGCGCCGATCAGTTGGTTTCGATCTACGTTTGCTTCGCGACGCAGCGCGCGGTCGGCCTGGATGATGCGCTTCGAAAGCGTGAGCAGCATGGCGAGCGCGTGCTCAGCGACGGAGTGAGCGTTGCCGCCGGACTGGTTGACGACCAACACGCCCGCCGCGGTGCAGGCATCGACATCGACCGGATCGTAGCCCGCGCCATTGCTGGACACGATCAAGAGGTTCGGGGCGCGCCGCAGCAGGGCCTGATCGACGTGGAAGTGGGTGGCAAGTTCGTCGCGCGCCGCGCCGACCTGATAGGCATGCGCTGCGGCGATGATAGGCGCCGCAATTTCATCGGGGCTCTCGTTTTCGAGCCGGTCGAGCCGTACGTCAGGGCGCGCCCGCAAGATATCGGCGTAAATCTCGTTCGCCAGGTATTTGACATAGAAGACGCGTTTACTGTTGACGGACATCGTTGCGGGCTTTCATTCACAATTCGTGCAGTTTGGCTATCGGAATTGGGCGGTGCTGCCCACCCGATTCTGGCTGGCGAAGTGGCATCGGCGAGACCGGCAGATCAATCCTGCCGGCCACGCATGTTGACAATCGCAGCGTTCGCGTCAAGTTTCGGCGCTCCGACGAGACGGCCGCGGTCACATCGGAGCGATGATCGTCGTGAAGGAAAAGAGAGTTCGATGACGACCGCCCGCGAGCAAATCTCCGAACAGGCGTCTCATGGGAAAGCGTGGCACGATGTGGTGCTGCGAACGCTCAAGGCGAACGACATCCGCCTGGTCCCTTACGTTCCCGACCGCGTGCTGACGACGCTGATCAGGAACATTCATGACGACCCGTTCTTTACGACCTTCCCGACGGCGCGCGAAGAGGAAGCGGTCGGCATCGTTTCCGGCGCATGGATGGGTGGCATGCGCGGCGCAGTGCTGATGCAGACATCCGGATTCGCGACGCTGGCCAATGTACTGGCTTCGCTGGCGATCCCCTATCAGATCCCGCTGATCATGTTCGTCTCCGAACGTGGCACGCTGGGAGAGTTCAATTACGGGCAGTCGCTGGTGTGCCGGACCATGAGGCCGGTGCTCGACTCCCTGGCAATGGAACATCACACCGCGACACGCCTCGACGAATTCGAATTCATCGTGGATCGCTCCATTAAACAGGCTATCACCACGCAGGCGCCGGTCGCGCTGATCCTTTCGCCGCTGCTGACCGGCGGCAAGGTATTCGACAAGTGAGCGACCGAATGAGCCCGAACACCCCTCCCCGCAACACAAAGGTGATGAACCGTTTCGATCTCACTTCTCGCCTCGTAGCGAAGCTCACGAACGAGGAGGCTGTGATCGGCGGCATCGGCAACACCAATTTCGACCTGTGGGCCGCCGGGCATCGGCCGCAGAACTTTTACATGCTCGGCAGCATGGGCCTCGCATTCCCGATAGCGCTCGGCGTTGCGCTCGCGCAGCCGACGCGCCGCGTGTTCGCACTGGAGGGAGATGGATCGCTGTTGATGCAAATGGGGTGCCTGTCGACGATCGCGACACTCAAGCCGAGCAACCTTTGCATGATCGTGATGGACAACGGTGTCTATCAGATCACGGGCGCGCAACCTACCCCGGCCGCGGGCGTTTCCGACGTGGTGGCTGTCGCTATCGGGTGCGGCCTTTCGGAAAGCGCCTGGGCTGCCGATGAACAGGACTTCGAGCGATTGCTCGACAACTTCCTGTCAAACCCAGGACCTACGCTGATAGCGGTGCGGATCGATGACAAGCCCGGGGCCGGCGCAACGCGCAGAGACCCGGTGCAGATCAGGGAACGTTTCATGGTCGGCCTTGGCGTGCGCCAGCCATTGTGAGACCACAGTGAACCGGCACAGACGCGAAGACGAAGACGCGAAGACCATGTGCCGGCGATCATGTAAGCGGGAGCGATGACGACGATTCTCAGAGTATTCGCCTGGCTGCTCGCCGCTGCTGTCACGTTCGCCACGTTGGGCCCGCCTGGTGCCCGGCCGCACTCCGAACTGGGCCAGAACGGCGAGCATGCGCTTGCATTCGTTCTGATCGGGCTGGCCTTCGGTGCGGCCTATTCGCGACGTCGGCTGCTTGGCTCGGCGATCGCGGTAGTCATGATCGGCGTGCTCGAAATGCTTCAGCTCTGGGTACCGGGAAGGCATGCACGGCTGCAGGATTTCGTCGTCGATGCGGTCGCCGCCTGCGCAGGGTTCGCGCTGGTAGCGGCACTGGATTGGGCCGTTGAGCGGCTGGGTTGGACGACAAAACCCTCGTGACTGGGACCTGAAAAAAATGCCGCCCGGACCTCCGGACGGCATCTTCTATGTTTGTTTGAGCGAATTTTTAGAGCAAGCCCGCGCCCCGGGCCCACTTGTACTTCGCGCCGAGCACCGCGACCGGAATTTCGGTCGAATATGCGTAGGCGACGATGCCGTTCTGGTAGAGGTAGTCGGCCGCCTCCTCCACTTCGATGTCGCCGGCAAGCGAGGCCACGATCGGCTTTTCAATGCCCTTTGCCTTCATTTCGTTCTTCACCTCAACCATGTTCCTGGCGAACACCATCGGCGGCGTCACGATGGTGTGCCAGTAGCCAAGGATCAGCGCGTGAATGCGCGGGTCTTCGAGTCCCAACTTGACGGTGTTGACGTAGGTGATCGGCGGCTCGCCGCCTGTGATGTCGACGGGGTTGCCTGCCGCGCCGAACGGCGGAATGAATTTTCGGAAGGCCGTATCGAGATCCGGCGGAATCGTCATCAGCGAAAGTTTGTTGTCGATGCAGGCGTCGGACAAGAGCACGCCGGAGCCGCCTGCCCCCGTGATGATCACGACGTTTTCCCCCTTCGGCGTCGGCAGCACCGGGATTCCGCGGGCGAACTCAAGCATGTCGCGCAGCGAGCGGGCGCGGATCACGCCGGACTGGTTGAAAACGTCCTCGTAGATTTTATCGTTGCCGGCAAGTGCCCCGGTATGCGAGCTCGCCGCCTTGGCGCCGGCCGACGTCCGGCCCGCCTTCAAGACCACGATAGGCTTTTTCTTGGACACCCGCTTGGCAACTTCGGCGAACGCGCGTCCGTCCTTCAAGTCCTCGCAATGCTGGGCAATGATCTGCGTGTTTTCGTCCTGCTCGAAAAACGTCAGCAGATCGTCTTCATCGATGTCCGACTTGTTGCCTAGCCCCACGATGGCGGAGACGCCCATCTTGGCGGACCGCGAGAAGCCGATGATGGCCATGCCGATGCCGCCGGACTGCGAGGACAGGGCGGTGGAGCCCTTGACGTCGTAGGCCGTGCAGAAGGTGGCGCACAGGTTGGCCGGCGTGTAGTAGAAGCCGTAGATGTTCGGGCCCATCAGGCGGATGTTGTACTCGCGCCCGATGCGCTGCAGTTCTTCCTGGCCCTCGATGTTGCCGGTCTCGCCGAAGCCGGAGGGGATGAGGATGGCCCCGGCGATCTTCTTCTCGCCGCATTCCTTCAGGGCGCCCGCGACCAGCTTGGCCGGGATGGCGAAGACGGCCGTGTCGATCTCCTCGGGCACGTCCTTGACGCTCTTGTAGGCCTTGTAGCCGAGGATCTCGGGGTCCTTCGGGTGGATCGGGTAGATCTTCCCCTGGTAGCCGCCGTTGATGAGGTTCTTCATCACCGAGTTGCCGATCTTGCCGGCTTCGGAGGACGCGCCGATCACCGCCACCGCCTTGGGCCGCATGATGCGGTTCATCGCCGTGACGACGTCCTTCTCCTCGGGACGGAAGCGCGCCGGCTTCTGCTCGAAGTTCACCACGATGCGCACGTCGGCCGCGATGGCGCCTTCCTTGCTGGCGAACACCGGATTCAGGTCCATCTCCGAGATCTCGGGGAAGTCGCTGACCAGCTCGCTGACGCCGACGATCAGCGCGGCGAGCTTGTCGCGGTCGACCGCGTCGCCGCCACGAACGCCTTTCAGCATCTCGGAGGCCTGGATGCCGTCCAGCATCGACAGCGCATCGGCCTTCGTCGCCGGCGCAAGGCGGACGGTGATGTCCTTCAGCACCTCGACCAGCACGCCGCCGAGGCCGAACGCGACCAGCTTGCCGAAGCTGCCGTCGGTGACCGCGCCGACGATCACTTCCTGGCCGCCCTTCAGCATCTGCTGCACCTGGACGCCGTCGATCTTCGCGTCGGCCTTGTACTTCTTCGCGTTGGCAAGGATCGTGTCGTAGGCCTTGGTCGCCTCGTCGGCGCTCTTCAAGCCGACGATCACGCCGCCGGCCTCGGTCTTGTGCAGGATGTCGGGCGAGACGATCTTCATCACGACCGGGAAGCCCATGCCCGCGGCGAGCTTGCCGGCCTCGGCGGCGCTCGTCGCGACGCCTTCACCCGGCACCGCAATGCCGTAGGCGTCGCAGACCTGCTTGCCCTCGGGGGCGGTGAGGGACGTGCGCCCCGACGCTTTCACCGCGTCGAGCAGCTGGCGGACCTTGGCCTTGTCTTTGTTCATGTCGTCTCCCGTTCGTCGTGTGACAGGGTGAATCAGATGATCTTCGCTTCGCGCAGCGCCGCCAGGTCGCCAGCGGAGTAGCCGAGTTCGTTCAGCACTTCATCGGTGTGCTCGCCGAGGAGCGGCGACCGCGTG
>JBJMTO010000082.1:0-46533 GCA_045811665.1 Bradyrhizobium sp. | reverse complement strand
AATCCCGAGACTGGATTTTCCCATGTCTGACAATTGAGCGCGCGTAACGCAAACCGTCGCCGGAATATCAAGCCCTTCGATCCCGCGAAGCAGGCCGTGCAATTTGTCACGATCCAGATTGCAAACCAGCCGCGGCGGATTCAATACCGGCCGAGGCCATTCCGGTCCCATTTCATCAATGATGGCTAGGGCGTCGCGGCACTCCTCCGAATCCGACGCGATCACGATCGCAACGTCATGATCGGGTAGCCGCAGCGGCAGGTCCATTCCCTTGACGAGGTACAGCGTGAGCAGCTCGATTTCCGACTCTTCAAGCAGGAATTCGATGGGCGTGTTGCCGCCCATATCGATCGCGGCCGCGAGTGCAAGGACGCGGAGTTTTGGGGCTGCGGCCGCACATGGCGATCGGAACAGCTGGTGGAATGCGAGCACCTCCGACTGGATCGACAGACCTGTTTGTTTGTCTCCCAACAGCTGGGCAATCAAGGAAAGATCCAGGCCGTCGCCGGCGCTGGCGGTCCCCGCAACGACCTTTGCCATCAGCCGATCGCGCAGGGGGCGAAGATCGGCGCCGTGAAAGGCCATCGACGTAAGCTTCGCAAATCCGATACGGTCCGCGCAAAACGGCTCGGGGTTTTCGTTCGGCTCCCTAGGATCGATCTGCATTGAACAACTGCCGATGTGACGAACGGAAACAAATGGTCGCGCGGGAGCTTCCGGTGGAATCCGGTACTGGAGCCCGGCACGAATTCATGCAGCGTTAGCCGCTACGGCAGGCGCGACACTTGCTGGTGCTGCAAACTGCGACGAAACATCGCCATGGAAGACAGACGGGCCGACATGATCGAGACGGCTTTCGAGATCAGCCCATATCTCGCCGCCGATATCGGTCCAGCGTTTGCAAAACGCGAAATCCTCGCTGAGATACGTGCCGGTGGTCTGGTCGATCATGCAATCGAACAATGCGAAACGGTTTGGGCTGCCAGCGAGCGCGTCGATCGAATGCTCGCGGAAAAATTGCAGCGGCGCGTAATCGGGATGTTGGCACATCTTCTCCAGCACTTCACGCCGGATCATGAGGAAACCCGTGCCGGCGTAACGCACGCGCGTAAATCCGCCGATTGCGATGACGTTGTCGGGATTGTCGACCTCAAGCACGTAGTCCAAGGCGGCAGAAGGTGCTGCGGCCCGGCCCGACGCCAGCATCCGTTTTGCCTTGTCCCAGTTGACCCGCTTGATCGGGTAAACACCGGCCACGACGTCCGCTTCCGACTCGAGCAGCCGGAAAACCTGATCGGGTGTGAAGCCGATGTCGGCATCCACAAACAGAAGATGCGTCGCAGACGGGTTGTCGAGAAACAGCGTCACCAGATTTGCTCTGGCACGCGTAATCAGCGCATCGCCGTCCCGCATCAAAATCGTCAGGTCGATGTTGGACCTTGAACGCGCGGCTCGCTGCAGGTGAAAGATCGAGCCGGCATAGATGCTGGAGACCTGGCCGCCAAAGCAGGGCGTGGCCACCACCAGGTGGGTTTTTTCGGTCATGGTCGGCTCCGAAGCGGCGGGCGCGTCCCGCACTCATGACCAAAGGGTAAATAGACGTGGTTAACGACAGCCTAACGCGGTGGCCTAGTGCCCTACGTAAGATACCGGGTAAGGGTTAGCTGCGAGAGCATCGCCGTCGTCTGGTAGGAAGCCTGGAGACTGGTCTGCAGCGCCAAAATCTGGCTCGCGACCTGATCGCGAGAAACGCTCTCGGCGTCGTCGACGATGGTCTGCAGCATTCCCTTCGCCTGCGTTTGCCGCGATTTGGCATTCCTCATCGTAAGCTGCGCCGTTGCGAGATCCGACTGAATGTCCTCGATTGCCTGCTGCCCAGGGTGGCGCGCCAGATTCTGTGCCACGCGCACGCTGAGTGCCTGCACTTGCAACGCTGAATTGGGGCCAAGTGTCGTGGTCACGGCTGCAAAAACCGCCAGCGTTTGAAGCTCCGAACGAATGCCCTGCTCGTTGGCGCGTATTCCGTACTGCACCGTTGCCGCCGGATCGACCCGAGCCGTCGCCGTGGCACGGGCCGGTCCCGGTCCCGCTTCACCGGTGTACCAGGCGATCGTATTCGCCGGCGTCCCGCTGACCAGCGAGGTCGCCGCGCTGAATGGAACAGTGCCGACGCGAAGCGGCGGAACGGCCGCCGTCACGCTCGGACCAAACCCAAGCGCCAGAAAGGCCGGGGCGTTTGAACTCGTCGCCGTCAGGCTGGCGGCATTGTCGGTGTTGAGCCTGATCACGCCACCGCTGACGCTCGAGGGAATGGAGGTGCCGGTAATCGAGTCGATTTTGGCCAGCAGCGCCTGCACAGTATCGGTGACGTTGAGCTGGTTTCCGGCAGGGCCGGAGGCGACGAAAGTAATCGATGTGCCGTTCACCGTGATGCTGTCGCCGACCGCGAAATTGGTCGTCAGCGAATTCGTGGCCGCGGCGCCAGAGAGCAAGGTCGCGCCCGTGATTGGTGCAGCCGGCGTAGCCTTGTTGTTGACGACGCTGCCGGTAACCGTTCCCGTCGTATTGAAGAAGTCATTGCCAGCCTCAATGGCAGACGCGGCCACCAAGGTGGTATTGGCGAGCTTGCCGATCGCAGCGTTCAGCGCGGCGTTGAGGTTGGTTGCCGTCACGGTCGAAGTCGCGCCGATGGCAAAACTTCCGGCCGGCGGCGGCGTCGCACTCGATGCGGTTAGCTGAATGGATTCAGTCGTGCCGTCGGGCAGTTTGAAGGCGAAGCTTACCTTCTCGCCGTCGTTAGGATTGACGGCCCCGAGATCGACCGAGATCGCGGACGGCGAGCCCGCCGGGCCTGTCAGCGTCGCGCCGGTCAGCGTGGTTGAAACGGCGCTCACTTTCAACCCGAACGGCGAGGTTGCGACATCCTCCGCTACCTGCACGGATGTTGCCACCGGGGAAGTTACGACGAGGCGCCCGAGCCCGGTAGTGCCGAGGTCGGCCTGCTTACGTTCCGAAATGACCTGCTTCAGTCCGGCCTGGGTGGTATTTCCGTTCAGGATATCATCGACCGAGGCGACTGCCGGCGTATTGACCGCACCTCCGGAAAACAAATAGCGGTCGCCCGCCTGCATGTTGAGGACTCCCAGCATCGAGGAGAGTTCGGAAGTCGCGGTCTGCTGGGCTATGGTTTGTCCGGCACTGTTCAAGGTCTGCTGCGTACTGTTGGCGCCGTTTAGAACGGTCTTTGCCGTGGTGGCCATCGCCTGGAGCGCAGTGTTGGCGAGCCCGATGTTGGTGGTGATATTGCTGATGGTGTCGGTGAACGCGGATATGTTCGCCAGTTGCGCGCGAGCAGCGATCGCGAACGCCTCATTGGCGCCCATGCCTGCATAGGACGTTGATTTTTTCCCGGTCGTCAGCTGCGCCTGCAACGTCGTGAGCTGACTGTTGAGATTGAGCAGCGACTGATTGAGGAAGGTGGGGCCAAAACCTACGCTATTGATTGCCATCTCGACCGCCTTACAACTGAATCTGCAACAAGGTGTTCATCAGGTTCTGCACTACGGACATCACGTGAGCATTGGCCGCGTAGGTATTCTGCAGTGCAATCAAGCTTGCCATTTCCGTGTCGATGTTCACGCCGGCCGCTGATCTGAACTTCTGCTGCAACGCATTGACGACAACGTCCTGGCCCGTCGCAAGCTGGGTCGCGGAGGTGGATGCATTGCTTTGTAAACTCAGGAACTGCTGCATGAAGCTGGGCAGCGTCCCTTTGAAGGGAGTCCCGGGAGCGCCGAGTCCTGTCTGCGGCGAAAAGGCGAAGGTACCCGTCGTCAACTGCGAAAACAGGAAATCCGGGCGCGTGCTGTCGCCGGGGTTGGTCGGCGGCGAGGTGCTGTAAACAGTAAGCTTCGAGGGATCCGCCAACAGCGCGGCATTCACGACGATGCGCCCTGCCAGTCCTGTCAGTTGCGAACCGGCCGACGTGATCGAGCCGGTGTATAATTTATTGCCGTCGGTAAACACCGGCATCTGAGGCGTTCCGCCTGCAAGCGCGCCGACGGTGGTCGTAACAGACGCCGCGTTGACCGTCGCAGTGCCGGTGCCGTTGTCCAGAATGCGCAGGGTGGAGCCTGCCGGATTCGAAAACTGCAGATTGGCGGTTCCGAAGACGCTGCTCAACTGCGCCGCGATGGACGCCATTCCGCCGGAGAAATTTACGCCGATGACCGGGTTGTTCGGATTTGCACCCGGATTCGATAGCGGCAGCGCCGCCGGATCGTCGACGCGCACAATCGTGACCTGATGCTGCGTGTTGGTGGTGACGTCCGTATAGGTGAAATTGATCTTGTTGCCGGGCAACACGTTGGTCAGGTCGAGATCGAAGCCGGCCTTGGGGGCAAGAGCGGCAGGCGCTGCGGTGCCGGCGGTCGTCCGGTCCGACAAGGCGCTGGCCATCGAGGCCGCCAGTTGATCGATCTGCGCCTGCGCTTGGACCAGGATCTTATCGCGCAGCGTCACATCGGCAGCGAGTTGCCCGGAGCTGAGCGAGTTGGTGCCGATCATGTCGATCAAGGCGCCATTGCCGAGTCTCATTGAGATCGTGCCGACCAGCGACTTGGCCGGATTGGGGTCCCATTGCGCGCCGGCGTTCAGCGTCCCCTGCGGATTGAAGGTCAGCGTCGAAGGCTGGAGACCCACCAGTTCGACCCCGGTACTCGTGAAGATGCTGGCCTGGTTCGTGCTGTCGACGGAGACGCGGATGTCCAACAACTGAGCAAGCTTGTCGATCTCGTTGTCTCGCTGGTCCATCAACGTAGCAGCGACCGGATCGGTTATCTTCAAGCCCTGCAGTTGCGTGTTCAATTCGGCGATCTGCGCCATCGCGGCGTTGGCCTGCCCAACCGAGATGCTGATGTCCTGCTCGGCATTCGAACGCAGCGTTTGAATGCCTTTGGTGCTTGCATTGAGCTGCTGGGTCAGCGCCTGCGCCGCCGTCAGCGCCGTAATTTGTGCCGATGCACTGCCTGAATTGGTCTGCAGCGATTGCAGCGCCGTGGTGAAGTTCGAATAGGCGTCTTCGAGAGTCCCGGCCTCCCCCGGCGTTCCGTACACGGATTGCAATTGGGTCAGAACGCTGGCGATTTGGTCGGCATAAGCCCCGCCCGCTGTTTCGTTGCGCAACTGGGTCTGGATGAACTGATTAAGCTGCCGATTTACACCGAGAACATTGACGTTGGCGCCGAAGTCGCCAGTCAGCGTTTCTACCTGGACGGTGCCTTGAGTAACGTAGCCCGGAGTTTGCGCGTTCGCGATATTCGACGACACAATCGAAAGCGCGGCCTGGTTTGCGCGCAAACCGGACATAGCAATGGCGAGAGCAGAACCCAAGCTCATGATAGCCGCCTCAGATCAAGCCGTGCCGATCAACGCAGCACGTTCAGGAGATCTTGGACCATGCTGTTGGCCGTGGTGATCACCTTGGTGTTCGCCGAATAGGCTTGCTGGGTCACGATCAGCTTGGTGAACTCATCGGCGATGTCGGTGTTGGATCCTTCAAGCGACGAGCCGCTGATCTTGCCGGAAGCTCCGATAATGGCCGGACCCGATTGTTCGGTGACCGCGTAGGCGGCGCCATCAAGGCCCTTGAGGTAATTGGTGCCGTTGAAGTGGGACAGGGTCACCGAAGCCAGGTTGAGGTTCTGCCCGTTTGAAAACGTGCCGATGACCAGGCCGCTGTTGCTGACCGCGACCGACTGAAGCTGGCCGGCGGCGAAGCCGTTCTGTGAAATGGTGTTGATCGTGGCCGACCCGCCGATCGAGGCAAACTGGGTCAGGCCGCCGGCACCGACGTTGATCGTGATGTTCCCGAGCGACTGCCCGCCGACGCTCACGTTCGGAACGGCGATCGCCGAGCCGGTCGGACTGACCATCGCGCCGCTGGCGCTGAAGGTGAAGGTCGTGCCGACGTTGACCCATTCGACCTGGCTGCCGGTCGCCGCGGGATTGGACTGATAAAAAAGATTCCAGCTATCCTGGTGCGGACTGCCGAGCGAGGCGCTATCGGTTTTTGCCCATCGCAATTGCAGGTTCACCGGGGTTCCGGATGCGTTGAACGCCGTCAGCGCCCCGCCGCTGATGGTTTCGTTCTGGAAAATTCCCGCATCGTTGTGAAGCACGGTGCCAGTGCCGGCCGTGGCACCTGGAGTGCGTGGTTGAGTAATCGTCGGGGTTAGGCCGAGCGCTGCCATCGCCGCCGGCGCCCCGGCGCCGGTCGTGGAGATCGCCAGGGTTGCCACGGTGCCGGTGTGCAGCGTAATCGCCCCGGTGGGGCTGATCGTGTTGGCCACGGAGCCGGTAATACCGGCAATCTTTGCGAGCAGTTGACCGACGTTATCGGTCACGTTGAGATCGTTGCCAGTGGCGCCAGCAGCCTGGAAAGTTATTGTGACGCCATTGACCACAATTGTATCGCCGGCTGCGAAAGGCGCGGCCAACGAGTTCGGCGTTGCTCCGGAAAGCAACGTACTGCTGTCGATCGCCACGCCGGTAGGCGGACCCCTGCGCGAGGCTGCGGCGCCGGGGAATGTAGCGTCGGACGGCGGAGTAGCCGGGGTGCCGACCGGCAATGGATTCGACGTGAAGTCAGTTGGGTTCAAGCCTCCCGCCGCCAACAGCGTGCCGGCCAGCGCGGTGGGGCTTACGGCGGTCTTGGGCGTGGTCGGAAGGTTAGCGGCGTACTGAATGAGAGTGGTCGCCTGCGCGGGCACGAAATTGTTCTGGAATTGGAGAACCTGCGGAACGTTGCCGAGCGCGTTACCGGTTTTGGCATCCACCGCGACGCCCATCAAATAGTATCCCGCGCCATTGACGAGGTTTCCGGTCGCATTCACCTGAAAGTCGCCCCGTCGAGTGTAGTTGGTCGCCCCGGCGAACACCGGCACGCCGTCGACGATGCCGACCGGCTTTTGAACCGAGAAGAACCCGTCGCCATTGATCGCCATGTAGGTGGCGACCGTCGCGGCCGACACAGGTCCCTGCGAGGAAATGGTGGTGCGCGCGAAGGCGGTGACCGATCCGGAAACCTGCCGGTCCGGTGTCGTTGCATCCGGGACAAGATCGACGAAGCTGGTGCCTATGCCTTTGTATGCGGTGGTCTGCGCGTTCGCGATATTGCCGGAGATGTTCTGAAGCGCAAACGACTGCGCCTGCAAACCCGCGACCGAAGTATTCAGCGCATCGAAGATACCCATAACATCGTCTCCAATTTCGATTTCGGCGGCCAGCCAAGCTGCAAACGACCGCGATCAAGGGAGACTGTCGCAAGCACCATGCCAAAAATGGAAACTAAGAGATTCCAGTGATTTACATGAAAATGCCCCGGTCAGAAGACCGGGGCACAATTGCCGGGCGGGCAACAATTGCCGAGCGAGCTCAGCTCGCTGACGCGGCTGCCGGACGAAACACCAGCGCAAACCCGTCGATGCAGTAGCGCAGACCGGTCGGCTTCGGCCCATCGTCGAACACATGACCGAGATGGCCGCCACAGCGGCGGCAATGAACTTCGGTCCGCAGCATTCCAAAGGTGCGGTCTTCGGTCTTACCCAACGCGTTTTCGAGCGGCCGATAGAAGCTCGGCCAGCCGGTGCCGCTCTCGAATTTGGTTTCCGAGGAGAACAGGTCCAGATCGCACCCGGCACAGGCGAAGACGCCTTTGCGATGCTCCTTGAGCAGCGGGCTCGAACCCGGGCGCTCGGTCCCGTGCTTCCGCAGGATTTCGTATTGCTGCGGTGTCAGTTGCGCGCGCCATTCCGCATCGGTCTTCTCGATCTCGAACTTCTGGGCAGCCTCGGCGGGCGAGGTTCGCAGCCAGCGGAAGGCGGCAAGGCCGAATAGACTGGCAACGGACGCGAGCAGGATACGGCGGTCGATCATTGTGGTCTCCGTGGCAAGCGAGATATCGGATGGCTCGCTGTCAGATACGGGCCTCGGCTGCGGAAGTTACACCCGATAGTCGGAATGTTGCTCACTTTATTGGGAAGCTGGTGTGCCCGGGAGCCTTGTTAAAGGCTTGCCGCCCCGCATTATCAACCGCCGTCGCTTGGGATGCTCGCCGGCGTCTGCGTATCCTTCCGGCCCGCCGGTGAGCGTGAGAATGAGGGCATGGTTCCGGCCTGGCGATTGGCTTCCGCCAGCCGGGCCTCGCGGATCCGCTCTCTGGCCCGCGCCCTCTCGCGGTACCGGGAAAACGCACCACCGGCGGCGGCGCTGGCCCGGGTCCACATGCTGATGCCATAGCCAGCGACCCTCCCCGTCGTGCCGCCTGCCCACACCAGTTCAAACGGCGAAAACAATCGCCAGCGCTCGTCGCCCCACAGGATGCTGCGCGAGATCAGTTGGCCCGCCATCGCAGACGTGTTCATGCCCTGCCGGCCAAATCCGCTGGCAACCCAGAGCCCTTTTCGCAATTGGCCGATCTGCGGCATGCCGTGCACGGTCTGCCCGGTCGCTCCGCTCCAGACTTCCGCTATCTCCACTCGTCCGAGCCGGGGAAAGATCGCCGCGATCCTGCGCTGGATGGCACCGGCGAAGCGCTCGGGCCGCCCTGCCCAGGTGGTCTCCGGGCTTGCCCACATCAAGCGGTCGCCCTGGACGATGCGGAAGTGATCGATCCCATCGGTATCGGTAACGGATCCCTTGAACGTCATTGCCTCGGCAAGTCGCTCGCCAAGGGGCACGCTCACAGCCGCATACCGCCACACCGGCAGTAGCGTCTCGGAGAGCCGCCGTAACGGCGCGCCCAGATGCACATTTGCGGCGAGCACGATGTGCGAAGCGCGCAACCTCGCAGACGGCGTGACGATCCGCTTTCTAATTCCCGATGAATCAATGTTGACCACGGGGGTGTCTTCGAAAATCCGCGCTCCGGCCCGCCGCGCCAGGGTGGCCAGACCGTGCACATATTTCCGACCGTCAACCTGAAACGCCTTCGGATAATAGACGCCATGGAAATAACGATCGGTCTTGATCTCCTCGCGCACGCGATCGATCTGCCATCCCTCCACTTCCGTATCGAAGTCCTCGCTGAGCGTTTGCAAACGCCCGATCAGTCGATCGCCTACGTCGACGTTGGACAGTTCGAGCGCCCCGTCGCTCCGGTCAATTCCGGGAATCAACTCTTCGGTCGCATGCGTCCGGACGAATTCGGCGCCTTGCTTCGACAAGGACCAGATTTCGCGCGTGTCTTCAAAACCGATACGCGAGATCAGGTCTCCGATTGGAACACCGTAACCGGGCATCACGGTGCCGAGTTGGTGGCCCGATGCATTCCAGCCAATATGGTGCCCCTCGAGCACGGCCACGCTCGCACCCAAGCGGGCGGACTCCAGCGCAACCGTCAGGCCTGCGAGCCCGGCGCCAACGACGGCGATATCGACATCCAGATCGAAAGTGAGCCGCGAGGGTTGCGGCAGGTCGGCGTCAGATCCCATGATCCTTGGAAACCTTGTTTGCTTGGAAGGCTCGCTCAGACCATTTTTCTTAAGGACCCATCCGATACTTGTCACCTTGTGTGGTGTGGCCGCTTGTACATTAATGCGTGGACTTGAACCGAATCGAGATTGCGCCATGCGCCGTTTGATGCTGCTGCGTCACGCCAAGACCGAACACCAGGCGCCCTCAGGCCGCGATCAGGACCGCCGGCTCGACAATCGTGGCCGCCAAGACGCCGCCGAAATAGGTGGCTGGATCGGGCGGCACCCGCCTTTTCCAGATCGGGTGCTGGTTTCGCCTGCGGTCCGGGCACACCAGACATGGCAGATAGTTTGCGACACAATGAAAGACGCGGCGCCGCGGCCGCCAATCGAGTTGATGCCTGAACTTTACGGCGCAGAGCCTGCCGAACTGCTGCAGATCATCCGCGAAGTATCCGCGCCGGATCCACAGCGGCTGATGCTGGTCGGGCACAATCCCGGAATGCATGAATTGGCGCTGGCGCTGGCCGGCAGCGGCGACTCAGCCCTTCGTAACGCGCTTGCGGACAATCTGCCGACGTCCGGCCTTGCGGTAATCGACTTTAAGGTCAACAGCTGGACGGAGATAGCATTCCGCCACGGCCGCCTGGTGCTGTTCGTCAGCCCGAAGCTTCTGAAACAAGCGTCAGGCGAATAGCGGCTTTCGAAGCTGCGCTGGCTCAAAAGCTTTCGGCCCGCACCGCCAAGCCGGAACTTGTGATAGGCTGCGGTGGATAGGGAGGCGCAGATGTTCAAATCAATTCTGGTCCCGATCGACCTTGCCGACACCGATCTGGCTAAACCCGCGATCGCGACAGCTGCCACGCTGTCGGAGACGTACAGCGGCGCCGTCCGCCTGCTGAACGTGCTGCCGATGACGCCCGTGATGCTGGCGGAATATGTCCCAGCCGATTTCGACGTTCAGCAGCGCCAGACGTCCGAGGAAGCCCTCGCCATCGTGGCGCGAGAATCCGGCCTCGAGCCATCCCGGATTTCAAGCATTGTACGGCAAGGCGGCATCTACCACGAGATTCTGCAGGAGGCGGCGTCGTTCCATGCCGACCTGATAGTGATGACATCGCACCGCCCAGCCATGCGCACGTATTTTCTCGGCTCAAACGCGGGGCATGTGGTTCGCTACGCCAAATGCTCGGTGCTGGTGGTGCGGCACTAGGCAAATACCGAGAACGGCGTTCCAGCGAGATTCCCGGACACGGCCCTTGTCCAATCCGTGATCAGCGCCCCGAACCGGACTCTCACTCCGGCCAGTCCACAATAAAACCCTTTGCCTTGTAAGGTTCGATCTTCTCCCATTCGCTCATCATCAGGTCGCGAAGATCGGGATGCGTGTGCCAGAGCGAGCGCGGAGTATTGAATGTATCCACCGTCACCAGCATCTTTTCGACGTCCGGCCAGTAGCGGTGCAGTGTCATTGGGTAGCGGCGGGCAGTCCAGGTGTTGCCGAGACAAATCACGCTGCGGATGTTGTTGAGCCCAAGGGCTGCTTCAATTATCGGGAGCGAGAAGACAACGTTCTCGCCGGTATTGGTCGCGCGATGTTCTTCGAGGATCACTTCAGACGGGATGCCGTGTGCAACCATGGCTTCCTTGATGATCTCGCATTCTGAACGCGAGGAGCCGGGCGTCACGCCGCCGCTGACGATGGAATAGCAGAAGAACCCTTCGCGCCAGAGCCGGATGGCTTCCTCAACACGCCGCCCCACCTCTTCGCGTGTGCCGAATACGAAAAGAAGATCGGCAGGCTTCACTGGCGTGCTGATCAGATGTCTCGCGTTGATCTCAGCGATCTCTCGCTCGGTTGGTGCTCGAGTGCTACGATCGTTCACGGCGGCGTCCTTTAAACTCTCGCCCGTGCGCTACGGCAGCAACTGTTTGGGCAACTGTTCGAAGTTGTAGACAGTCGGGCGGTTGCGCAAAATAAAACCGCCGATCTGCCAGGCGAACAGCACAGCGAAGCCGACCAGAAACAGCCCGCCCGCGAACTCACCTGTCTGTATCGCGCGCACAAGGAGACCGGCGATCGCGATTCCGACGAGTCCCAGCAGCACCACGCCGGCGCCATAGGTTTTCGGACCGATGCCGCCAATCAGCGCGGCCTTGCTTCCCGCCCGCTGCATGTGGGCATGCAGCGATCTGACAAACTCCCGGTACTCGCGGTCCTGGGGGGCCATCAAAGCGACCGTCTGCCAACTTGTGGAAAGAACGACGATTCGCTGACCGCCATTGGATTCGATGTCGGCGCGAAATCGTCGCGATTGCATCGAGACCGGCCGGTACGACAGGCGAATTGCGCAGATATCGGTGTACCGCCAGACGCCGGACCTGCCGCCTGCGTGCCATGATAGGCCATCGTCGGTCAGTTCGAATTGATGCGCGGCCCCGATCAGTGAAGCCTTGTAGGCGTACTGACTGCCAGACTCGCTCGAGCCTGACGTCGTCACCTCGTCCAGCTGTGAAATAGGCAAATCAGTCGATCCGGTCACTCAAAGGCCTTCGCTTGCAGACAGCGCCAGCTTTACCTTACAAGCGCATCATGGCCGAGACGACCTATTTTCCACGACGCCTGATCCTTGCAGGCGCGATGTTTTCCGGAGTGCTGCTCGCGCTCGCCGTTCATATGCTGGGCGCCCGCTTTGGCCTGGATCTTGGAGGGCTGTGGCGATCGGATAGTACCGACTTCATGCCCGCAGGCGCAGCAGTCGCATGGTGGCTGATCGCCACGGTCGGGTTCTGCGGGGGCTATTTCACCGCCAGCTTCATGGACAGCGCTGTGTCGGGACAAATCCCGCCCCGCATGCGGCAGTTCCTGATCGCCGTCGGTGTGCTGGTGCTCGCCGGCGCGGGACAAGCGGCTTCCGCGCCTAGTCCATTGCCCACCGTCTCAGGCGTGTTGGCCGGCCTTGCTGCACTGTGCCTTGGTGCGGCAATGGCGTTTTGCGGCGCGCATTTTGCGGTGCGCAAGGCGTAGCACCGGTGTCCGGCCTTCCCGGTGAACCGGGCAAAAAAGTTGCGCGGAACACCGCGCAACTTACTTTTGATGGTCTCGTCGTGCTGATTAGCTCGCGGCGCGAAGGTTGACCTTGCTCTCGGCCATCTGGGTGAGCTTTTGGTCGGTCGCCTTTTCCTCATCGAGGGTCTTTTGCAGAACGCTGGCGCAGTCGTTGCGGCCAAGTTGCTTCGCCCATGCAATCAAGCTGCCGTATCGAGTGATTTCGTAGTGCTCGGCTGCCTGCGCTGCGTTGATCAGGGCGGCGTCAAGAACAGATTTGTCCGCAACTTCGCCCGCAAGCTCGTTCGCCTCCTTGATGATGCCGTCGATCGCGGGGCAGTTGACAGCTTTTACCTCCGCTCCATGCATCTGGAACACCTGTTCGAGCCGTTGCACATGGGTCTTGGTTTCGTCGAGGTGGGTCAGAAAGCCCTGCTTGAGCTGCTTATCGCTGGCCTTTTCAGCCATCTTAGGCAGCGCTTTAACAAGCTGCGTCTCCGCATAGTAGATGTCTTGCATCTGGTGAACGAAGAGGTCGTCCATGGTCTTGATGTCTTTCGTAAAGAGTCCCATCGCTCGCATCCTCTCTTGGAACACAGCCGCGCGGCCTCGCTGCCGCCGTGCCTGGATGTTCAATTTCGCTGTCAAGGCTAACGGGGGAACTGGGTCGTTGTTCCTGGGAAGGCTGAAAACCGGGGTGGAACAAGGGAACAGCGTAGACGATGAAACCCTTTCCCAAGGCCATCGTTGCCGGATCGCGATGCGGTTCATGCCGCTTTGTCAAGGGCTGCACAAGGAGTCGTTTTTGCCTTATGGCTCACCCGTAACTCGATGGACCACCAGGTTGTCTAAAGGCTTTGGTGGCTACGTTGCCGCCCGCCGGGAGGACTAATGCTGGGAATGCTGACCACGCTTTGGCGTGGGTTCAAGAAACGGATCGGCTGGAAACAGCTTGGAATCGCGGCAAGTCTCCTCATCGTCGCCTTTGCGGTTACCACCCTGCTTCGCACTCTTCGGGGTATTGACACCGGCGTGATCCTGACTGCGCTGACCGAATTGCGGCCGAGCCAAATAGGGGCCGCGGCGCTGTGCGTGACTGCTGCATTCTGCACGCTGACATTTTACGACTATTTCGCGCTGCGAAGTATCGGCAAGAAACACGTGCCCTACCGCATCGCTGCACTATCGAGCTTCACCAGCTACACGATAGGCCACAACATCGGCGCGACGGTGTTTACCGGTGGTGCGATCCGTTTCCGGATCTATTCGGAATACGGGCTAACCGCCATCGACGTCGCGAAAATCTGTTTCCTGTCCGGGCTCACGTTCTGGCTGGGCAATCTCGTCGTGCTTGGGGTTGGGATGGCCTGGCACCCCTGGGCTGCATCGGCCACTGATCTGTTACCGCCCACGATCAACAGGTTGATAGGGCTGGGCTGCCTGGCCGCCATCGCGGCGTATATCGTGTGGCTGATAATGGGCAACAATCGCCGCGAGCTAGGCCAGAACGGCTGGAAGGTGGTCCTGCCCTCCGCACGGCTGACTCTCCTGCAGATAATGATCGGAGTGGTCGATCTCGGGTTCTGCGCGACGGCAATGTATCTCCTGATGCCGGCGCAGCCGGGCGTCGATTTCATCTCCCTGGCGGTGGTGTTCATCCTGGCAACATTGCTGGGCTTCGCCAGTCATGCACCAGGCAGCCTCGGTGTGTTCGATGCTGCGATGCTGGTTGCGCTGCCCCAATTTGGCAGGGAACAGATGCTGGCGACGCTATTGGTGTTCCGCATCCTCTATTTCATTATCCCGTTTGGAATATCGATCAGCATCATGGGGACCCGCGAGCTTTGGCTCACTGTGGTTCTGCCCTGGCAGAAACGCCGCAGAATGAATGAACAGCGCTCGGTTTCGGTCAGCGTACCCATCAAAGGTCGACCGTCCCTGCAGCCTGTGACGACCCGGCAACCGCCCCCGCCCAGGAAAAGGCAGCAGTCTCGCCGCTCGCGCTGATCTTTTGCCGCGACCTCTTATTTCCGCCCCAACCGTAACGTCAAACGCGGCATGATCCGAATTGCTCTTCCTTCAATGCTGGCTTCCTCGCTGCTCGCGGGAGCGTTGATGCTGTCCGCCCAGCCGGCGGCGGCGCAGACGGGGCTCACGCCGCAAGACGCGCCGCTGCAGATTTCCTGGGAAGTCCGCAACCGCTTTCGGCTGTTCCGAGAAGAACGGGACTTCCTGCTGCATTCCGACACCGGACGCGGCCGAACCGTTCTCGCCTCGGAGCAGGCACTGGAGCTGCAAAGCGACGGCAGGGGTTGGGCGCGCAACACGGTGAACCGCCTGTGCATCGATCTGTTCGGCCGTGTCAACGAGCCCTGCACCCGCGATTCCGTCAAGGAAAGTTACCTCACGCCGCAGGACCATCCGATCACCGTTCGGTTGGCTGGTCCAATTCCGGTCGGAGCCACCTGTGCCTGGTCGTTCGATGATGGCGAGGTTCCGCAGCTATCCACTTTCGATTGCGCCGAACCGATCAATTTGAGGGTTCGCTATGGACGTACCACGCTTGCATCCGTCGACGTCTCCTCCGGCCCGGAGACGCCGCAGCGTGTCTCGACCGAGATCACGGTCCGCGACGTTTTGATCGCAGGGCTAGGCGATAGCATCGCCTCGGGCGAGGGTAATCCGGATCGCGCGATCGCTTTGGCCGACGAGGGCTTTTGTTTCCGCTCTTACCTCGGGACGGCGCGCTCGCAATATTATCGTCCGAGCCGAGCCGGATATAAGGGTGGACGAGCCTGCGAAGCACCGGACACGCTTCAGGCCTGGCAGCGCCATAGCGCGCTCTGGTTCAACTCCGCTTGCCACCGTTCGCTGTACAGCTATCAGACCCGCACCGCACTGGCGCTCGCGGTACAATACCCGCATATCGCGGTGACCTATCTTCCTCTCGCCTGTACCGGCGCGACGATTGCCGATGGCCTGTTCGGGACCCAACCGGCACGGGAGTGCCCGCAGACGAAATCCGCCGCCCCATGCCGGGCTACGATCAACGGCCAACTCGACGAACTGCGTGCCGCTCTCACCGCAGCGAAGAAGCGCCAGCCGGATCGCAAGCTCGATCTGGTTCTGCTGTCCATCGGCGCTAACGATACCTATTTTTCGGGTCTGGTGGGGGACGTGATTCTCGATACGACGACAGAGCGCACCCTGTTCAAGCGAAGCGGGGTGATCGGCTCTCTTAACGATTCGCGAGCCGCGCTGGCGCGGGAGCTGCCGCAAGGCTTCGCCAGGATGCGAGAGGCGATAAAGCCCTTGCTGGGTGGCGACCTATCCAGAGTGGTGTACGTGTCGTATGCCAATCCGACACTTGCCGCCGGGGGCACGGCCTGCCCTGGCGGCCGCGGCGGATTCGACATCCATCCCGCGTTCAATGCAGACCCGCAACGGCTGGCTAACGTTTCGGCCTATGTACAAAACGAATTCCTTCCGCAGTTGAGAGCGCTCGCGACCTGCCGCTCGGGCGTGCTGTGCAGGGATCCCGGCGCCGATCGCATGACCTTTGTCGACACCCATCAAGCGGCGTTCGCAAACCACGGATTCTGCGCGCGCGCTTCAACCGATCCGGAATTTGACCGCGAGTGTTTCTCAGCCACAGGCGACAGCTTCGATCCCGATATTGTCACTGGGGCGAGCCAGCCGATGCTGTGCGGCCGGAGCGCGGGCGAGTATCGCGCCTATCTTCCGCGGGCTCGCTGGATCCGCGACGCCAACGATAGTTATTTTTCAGCGATGACCTATCCGCAGGGTTTGCACTCTTCCAGCCAGCCCGCCGATATTCACGACGCCACCTGGGGCATTCTGTCGGCGGTGTACGGCGGCGCCGTTCACCCCTCGGCGGAAGGTCACGCGGCAATGGCAGACGCTGCCTTGCGTGCCGTGACATCGGTGTTGCAACTCAACGCCGCTCAGCCTGACTTCACAGAGGAATCAACCGCGCCTGGAGCGGAGAGCCGCTAGAAGCGCCGCGGTTGGAAACCGTAGCGAGCTGATCCCGATCCCACCTGTACCCGGCACCGCAGGCCGCTTTCCGGAGTACAGCCTTGTGATGCTCAGAATTTCCACATCAGCCCAGCTCGAACCGTGTGAGCCTTGAAGCCGATATTGTAGGTATCGCCGGGGGTGACGTTGAAATTCTTGTTTCCGTAATCGGCATAGAGATACTCGACGCGGCCCATCAGGTTCTTCGTAAAAGCCTGATCGACGCCGGCGCCGATGGTCCAACCCGTGAGCACCTGGCTGTTCTGGACCGGTCCGCTGTTTTCCCTGAACTTGACCTCCGCCAGCGCAAGCCCGCCCGCCGCGGAGATCAGCGTTGTCGGCATCACGGCCACTCCTATCCGAGCACGGATATTGCCGCTCAAATTCAGGTCATACTGGTTTGGTAGAAGAGGCGCAGGCGGTGGTGGTGCCGGTGGTGCCGGTGGTGCCGGCGGGGGTGGCGCCGGCGGCGGCGGTGCCGGGGGTCCCGGCGGCGGATTGGGCGCAGTGCCATGTGCGCGCAAACCGGAGACCCCGAAATCGCCCTCAAGCCCATAGACGAAAGAGCCGGCCTGCCAATTGATACCGGTCAGCAGCCCGCCGATTACTCCGTTCATCGGCACGGAGTTTTCGGTCACGACGCCGTTGTCGACGACGTGAGCGCGCCCCCAATCAAACCCAACATGCGCGCCGAGATAGAAGCCAGACCAATCGTAACCAACGGTCGCCAACGGCGCGGCCTTCGTATGGACTGGCGCGCGCGCGACGGAGAGATCGGCTGCGCCCGCAGGCGACGATAAACTCTGCGCGGACAGAGCAGCTACCGAACCCAATACGCTGTAAAAACGGCCTCTCATCGCATCCCCCCGATACCAGCCGGCGCAAGCGGCTTCCCTGCGGCAGCAATGTCGAGACCGACCGATTCGCCGAGTGAAGATTTGGTAAACGTGGGAGTAGTGCTTGTCGTCATTCGAACGCAGGATAATCCCCCGAGAATGGCGGAGGTAATCCTGGATCATCAGCTGCAGGGAGATTTAGGGCCGAAGGTGGGTTTTCACGTCCCACTTCGATCCCGATCAGCGAACCGGAGTGGCGGCTTTCTTCGTGCCAACCGGCGGCTTCACCGCGACCGCCTGCGCCGGCAGGTATTTCGCGATGATGCCGGGATCGAGCTGAGCTATCGAGGCGTCCGGCAAGCGAAACCAATTCTCATCCTTGCCGAGCAGCGAAATACCCCAATAGCCGCGCATCGTCAGCGTCTGGCCGTCGGGGCTCACGCTCATTTTGGCCTTGTAGATTTTGCCGTCTCGTGGATCGAGCACGTTGCCGTCCTCATACTTCAGGCCGTCGCGCTTCATGTTTCGGATAAAGGAAATCCCCAGCACCGGGGCATTCTTCCGGTCGTCGGTGCATTTAGCGCATACCTCGTTGGGATCATCCCCGGGCAGCGGAAAAAGCTTGGCGATCACTCCTTCAAAAACACCGTCGCGCTCGACAATGAGAAACCAAACGACTGGCTTGCCGTCCTCGATCTTCTGCCACAAGCCCGCTGCCGACGGTTCGGCTGTTCGCGCCGAAGAGACACTAACCAGCGACAGTGCAAGCCCCGCGATCAATACGAACGCCAACCGAATTCCGGATTTCGCAGTTAACATCCTCACCACCCGAACAATTGCTAAATCAATGAATGAGACCGAAAACAATGGCCCAGAAGTAAGGCCATTTCGCGAATAAACATTGGTGCGCCGCGCCCGCTCCCAGCCAAGGTGATGCAAAAAGTCCGGCGCTGGCCTGCTGAAGCGAGCTCCGGATTGTCAGTTTACCCCGAGCTTCTTCTGCAAACTGGATGACGACGTGGTGTACTGAAAAACCAGACGCTTGTCGGGATAAACGTAACGGTGCGCCTTTTGGGCCATGAGCGCACCTTCATGGAAACCGCAGAGGATCAGCTTCAGCTTGCCGGGATAGGTGTTGATGTCCCCGATCGCAAAAATTCCGGGCACGCTGGTTTCGAACGCCGACGTCTCGACAGGAACGAGATTGTTCTCGAGCGCGATGCCCCAATTCGCCACCGGCCCCAGCTTCATGGTAAGCCCGAAGAAGGGCAGCATCGTATCGCACGCCACGCTCGAAAGGGTGTTGTCGTTGGCCTTGACGGTAGCGCCAGCCAGCATGCCCGCCTCCCCTTCAAGCGCCGTCACCTGACCGATTTTCAGATCGATCTTCCCGCCAGCTACCAACGCGCGCATCTGCTCGACGCTGTGGGGCGCGGCGCGGAAATCATCGCGCCGGTGCAGTAGCGTCACGCGTTTTGCAATCGGATGCAGATTGAGCGTCCAGTCCAGCGCCGAGTCGCCGCCACCCACGATCAGCAGATTCTTGTCACGGAACTGCTCCATCTTCCGCACGGAATAGAAAACCGAGCTGCCTTCATAAGCCTCGATGCCCGGCACCGGCGGGCGCTTCGGCTGGAACGATCCGCCGCCGGCGGAGATCACGATGACCTTGCACTCGAATACCTGGCCGCCATCGGTGCTGACGCGAAAGCCGGGCTCACCGATCTTCTCGATCTTCTCCACCATTTCGTTGAGATGGAAGGTCGGGTTGAACGGCTTGATCTGCTCCATCAAGGCGTCCGTCAGTCCCTGGCCGGTGACGAAAGGAATGCCCGGAATGTCGTAGATCGGCTTTTCAGGATAGAGCTCGGCGCACTGCCCGCCTATCTTGTCGAGAATATCGACAAGATGCGCCTTGATATCCAGGAGTCCCAGTTCGAACACTGCAAACAGTCCGCATGGACCCGCCCCAACGATCAGCACATCGGTTTTGATTGGCTCGGTCATATTGCTTCTTTTCAGTTGAACCTTCGGGCGCAGGCGTCTTTGGCTGGGCCTGTCTAGCCAACACAGCGCAGCTAGGAAAGCCATAATATGGCCCGAGATGACCGCAACCCCTTGCCGCAATTCGACAACTGCGCTGTAACCGGATCAGTTTTCGGAGAGACCCTGTGAACGCGCCTGACCGTCTCGATTCAACACCCCGACTGGACGACTACCCGTATCGCCTGACCGACAACGTGCGCTTTGCCGATCTCGACCCCAATCAGCACGTCAACAATGCGGTTTATGCGACCTACTTCGAAACCGGCCGTGTCACGCTCATGAAAGACCCGGGATACGGCCTGACGCCCCCTGGGTTGGCATGGATCATGGTGCGGCTGGATATCCATTTCCGGGCCGAGCTGCGCTGGCCGGGAACCATTGAGATGGGGCTCGGGGTCGGGAAGTTCGGCCGAACATCGGTCACGTTCGATCAGGTCGTGTTTTCCGACGGCAAATGCGTCGCCTCGGCGCGATCCGTGTCGGTGCTGATCGGTGAGAACACGCGCAAGCCGACGCCCCTCACTGCGGAAATCGTCAGGAGTTTTCAGCCGTGGTTGCGCCGCGGCGTGGAGCTGGCTGCGCCAAAGTTGTAGATGATTTGCACAGGCAAACAGGTTTTGTTCGCCTCGGGAAAGCGTGCATCGAGCCCTCAGGCCTGACGCTCCGGCGTGGAGACCACAAGGCCATCCAGCTCGTCGCTCACCTTGATTTGGCACGACAACCGCGAGCTCGGGCGCACGTCGAACCCGAAGTCCAACATGTCTTCTTCCATTGGCGAGGGAGCTCCGACCTTCTCTCGCCATGCCTCGTCAACATAGACGTGGCATGTCGCACAGGCACAGGCTCCACCGCATTCGGCCTCGATGCCGGGAATCGCATTGCGGATCGCGGCTTCCATGACGGTCGCGCCGTTCTCGACCTCGATAGTACGGGTTTCGCCGGTATGATCCACAAAGGAAATCTTGGCCATGTTTGCTCGTGCTGCCGGATAAAGGGGGTCCGGCAGTCGTATAACGGGTCGATCCGCTCTGCGCTAGTGCGCGGGATTGCAAGCTCGGAGCTGCCTCCCGCTCCCGCCAAAAAGTGCTTAGCAGAGATCAGGAGCGGCGCAGGATCTCACTGGCGGTCGAGCGCGCCAGCTCGACGGCGTCCTTCAATTCCGTAAGCGTCCGTGAAGGATCGCTGCCATTCGCGAGGTGGGACTCCAGGCGGCCTGCGGCCTCGGCAACCTCAAAGGCGCCGATCGCGCGGGCCGAGCCCTTCAGCTTATGGGCTAACGCCCCCGCATCCTTCGGCAATGAGGCAATCGTGCCCACCAGATGTATCGCCTGCGACGAGAACATCGCCAGCACTTCGCGCTCAAGGGCGGCATCGCCCAGCGTCATGCGCCGGAGATGTTCGAGATCGATCGGGCCGTCATCGGGAGCGAGTGGCGGCGATGGCATCCAGTTGATCCGTTCCACATGAAGCGGCATGACGATACAGGTCACCTCGGTCCGGTAGCGGACCAGTTCAGCCAACACCCAAATGGTTAACGAAGCGTTTTGGCCGCCACTTTGCCTTGTTTTTGGCCCAGAGTTGCCTGATTCCCCGAATGCGAATGCGAATTGTGTGGATACCGCAAAGCGTTAGCACCCGACGCTGTTAACGATGATTAAGATTGTATTAATCGCGACCATTTCTTTCATATCGCCGGCCCAATAGGATGTTTCCAGGTGGAAGCGGACAAGCCGGCTGAGGGCTGCGGGTTCGGGACCAGGGCAGCTAATGATGCAGGCTTGAGCTTCGCGAAGGGATATTCGCGCAAGGCTCTCCGGCGTGCGTAAAAAGCAACACGAGGGGTCAGACTGAAAATGGCGAACCATCCCAAGAAGGCCAAAGACCCCACCGAAGTAGCGCTTTCTGCCATTCAGGAAGCCTTGAACATCAGCGATACGCCGCCGGCTGATGGCGCGAGGGGCTTGGTCCACAGCGACAGGGCGTCGGTTCACAACGACACCGCGACAAGTCCAGTTTCGACGTCGAGCTATGATGAAAGCGCGTTCGACGTCCGGCAGGGAGCCGACCGACAGGCGTTCGAACCGGCGGACGAGGCGCGTACGACCCGACGCGCCGCCAACGACGACCGCGAAACCATCGGGCAGATCTTGCAGGCTATCCAGAAGGGTCGTCCGGCCCGGAACGTTTATGCACTAGCTACCCTCTTTGCAGGCGTCTGGATTCTCGGCGCCGCGCTTCTAACCGTCAGCTTTCTACCCTCGTTGCAGGCGGCCATCGGCCAAGGCAGCGGCACGCTCGTGCTCGCCGGCCTCTCGGCATTGTTCTTTGCGCCGGTCCTGCTGTTCTACTTCTTGGCTAGCCTTTCCTGGAGGGGTCAGGAACTGCGAATGATCGCGCAGTCAATGGCGCAGGTTGCAATCCGCTTTTCGGAGCCGGAGGGCGCAACAAGCGACTCCATGGTCACCGTCGGTCAGGCGATCCGGCGCGAAGTCGCGGCCATGGGCGACGGCGTCGAACGCGCCATCGCGCGCGCCGGCGAACTCGAGACCCTCGTTGCCAACGAAGTTTCCGCGCTCGAGCGCGCCTACAGCGACAATGAGGTGCGTATCCGCGCGTTGCTGCAGGACATCGCGCATCAGCGCGATAACCTGGTCGGTCAGGCCGAACAGGTTCGCAGCGCCATTTCCGGCGTGCAAATCGACTTGCGCCACGACATTGCGCTGATCTCGGACGCGATCGCGTCGAGGGTCGATGAGGTGGCCAAGAGCATAACCGGCGCGCTGGAAGAACGCGGCGCGCATATCACGCAGGCGCTCAGCAACGCCGGTGACAACATGATCCTCGCGCTCGGCGAACGCGGCGGCGACCTGCTCGACCGTCTTGAGGAAGCCAGCGCCGAGACCACGCGCGCTGTCCTGGACGCGAGCGAACGGCTTACGACCAGCCTCAATTTCAAGACCGGACACGTCCATGACGAGTTCGTCGACCTCGCCGATCGTGTCCACGAAATGTTGAACGAGCGTATGGATCGTATCACCAGCGAATTCGAGCAGCGCTCTTCCACCATTGTCGACGGGATTTCCGATCGCACCGAGCAGGTGCACGACTCCCTGAAGAACTCCAGCGACTCGCTGCTGCTCGAACTTGAACTGCGCAGCGGCGATCTGGTCGCCAAGATCGACGATGCCGGCAACCGGCTGGCCAACCAGATACTTACCTCCGGCGACAAGGCCAGCGAAGCCCTGGACGTGACCGTCACTTCATTGGTGGCAAAGGTCGTCAACCAAACCGAGAACGCCCACGATACGCTTTCACTGCAGATGAGCGCATTCGACGAACTGCTCAAGAACCAGGGCGGCGAACTGGCGGAGAAATTCGGCCGGGACAGCGGCACGCTGGGCGCTCTTATCACCCGCCACATCTCGGAGTTCGATCGGACGGTTAAAACGTTCGGCGGCGAAATTGTCGATCGCATGGGCCAACGCACCCACGACATCGCGGAGACCCTGAAAAGCTATGTCGATACGTTCGACACCCGCCTGACGTCCAATGGCGGGGAGATCACGGCTTCGCTCGACCAGCGTCTGGTGCAATTCGAGGCGACGCTCGGCACCCGGGTTGCCAATCTCGACACCTCACTCGACAGCAAGATCAATCTGTTCGACGAGTCCATCAATGGCCGCCTGAAAGCCTTTGAACAGACGTTCGATACGCGGGCTAATTCCGTCACCGAGACGATCGAGAACCGGCTCGGCACGCTGGCATCGACGCTGACCGACGGCGCCGCGCAAGCGATCCACTCGATCGACACGCGGATGACCCAACTCACCTCGTCCCTTTCCGATGGCGCCGCCCAGGCGCTCGAGGCGGTTGATCGGCGCATTTCGAACGTGACCGCGAGCATCGACGGCCGCAGCACTCAACTTACGGAAACTATTACGGCGCGGTTCCAGGAAATCCATCAGGGCATCGAAACCCGCGTTGGCGCAGTGGCAAATGACATCGACCTGCGCGTGGCCCAATTCGAAGATCTGCTGGGTTCGCGTATTGAAGCTGTCGCGGGCCGAATCGAGAGCAGCGGCCGTCAGGCCAGCGATGGTCTCATGGCTCGGGCCGAGGAACTCTCGCTCGGAATCAAAACTCACGTCGAGGAGGCGGAGCGCTCGCTCACCAACCTCGTGATCAACACCAGCGAGACGATCCAGACCGGCGCGCGCGCGGCGCAGCAGTCGCTGGTTTCGGTTTCCTCCGATGTCGGCGCGCAGTTGAAGCTGACCTCGTCGGAAGTCGAGCGGGCCCTCACCGCTGTTGGCACCGGCGCGGCGAACTCGATCCTGACCAGCGCCCGGGACGCGCAATCGACGTTGGTGACCGCCTCTTCGGAAGCGGCAAGCCAGATCAAATCGCTTTCCGCCGACGTCGAGCGCACGCTCTCGGCGGCCGGAAACGCAACGGCCGCTGGGATCCTTTCCGGTGCCCGCGAAGTGCAAACCACGCTGATCACCGCATCGTCCGACGCCGCAAATCACGTCAAGACACTCGCCTCCGATATCGAGCGCTCCCTGTCGATCGCCGGAACCGTCACCGCAGAATCCATTCTCAACAGTGCGCGGGATGCCCAATCATCGCTCCAGTCGACCTCGGCCGAGGCGGCCAGCCAGATCAAGGCGATCTCCGCCGATATCGAAAGATCGCTCACTTCAGTCACCGCGACTACCACGGACAATATACAAACCAGCGCCCTCACCGCGCAGAACGCCTTGTTGGCCGCTTCAAATGAAGTCACCTCCAAGTTCATAACAACGTCGACCGAAGTCGAACGCTCTGTTCTTGCTACCGCCGGCTCGTTCGGTTCGACCATGACCGGCAAGACCGACGAACTCGTGACTTACGTCCAGCAGCAAACGGAGCGACTGTCGCAGATGATCGACGGCAAGCGTGGAACGCTGGTGGAAGCGATCGGCGCCAAGACCAACCAGCTCACGGTGGACATCGACCGCGTTACGACGGACGCGCTGAAATCCATCGAAATACGTGGCCAAACCTTCTCGCAATCGATCCTGGGCCAGGGTTCCGACGTGGCGCGCACGATTACGTCGGCGGGCGAACTCGCAACGGGTGCAGTCACCAAATCATTGAAGGATCTGGAACAGGCATCGCGGGCGGCCATCGACCAGTCGCGTCAGGTCTCGATCGCGGCGGTAACCGAAATGCAGGAAACCAGCAAGATCCTGCGCACCGACACGGTCGCGCTGTTCGAGCGGCTGCGTGAAGGCAACATCCTGCTGCAGGAAGTGCTGACCGGCGCCCATGACAATCTCAACTCGCTGGAGCGCGCGCTGGTGACCCGCGTGGCCGACTTCGTGTCCGCCATGAACGACGTCACTTCACGTAACGGCGTGGCGACCCAGACGCTAGAAGAGCAACTGCATATCTTCAACTCCAAAACCACAAAGGCGCTTGAGGACCTGGGCTCGCTGTCCAGCCAGTTCGAACATCACGGTCAGGCCCTGGTTGAGGCAGCGGCGGTTGTCGAGCAAAGTAACCGCAGCACCACGGCCTCCGTCGAGGAACGCAAGTCGACGCTGGAATCGCTCGTCAGCGCTATCGATCTTCGCACTGCCGATCTCGATGAGCGGCTATCGCGGTTCACCGGCTTGCTTGACGAATCGTTGGCCGCCGCTGAGGAACGTGCCCGCGATATCGCTCGTGTCGTGGCGGAAACCGCCGGGGCCGGTTCAGCCGCGATCAGCCGGCAATTCGAAACTGTTCGCGAAACGGCCGAAGAGCAACGACGTCAGGCCGTCGAGCAGATGGCCGATATCTACCGGCACAGCACCGAAGAAACGGATGCGATGTTCAAGCAGTCCGGGGAACGGTTCGCCGCCATGGTGGCGAGCATGAAGCAGATGGCGCTGGAGATGCAGCACGAGCTTGAGGCTACCCGCAGTGAACTCCGCCGTGGCGTACTGGAAATGCCGCAGGAGGCCGCCGAAAGTACGGCGCAGATGCGCAAGGTTATCGTCGACCAGATCGAAGCTTTGGCGGAGCTGAATCGGATCGTCGCCCATCACGGGCGCGGCCTCGATGTCGTGAGTTCCGGCCGCGCCAGTTCGCAGCCGGAGGAAGAGCCTATGCTGATGGCAGCCAGCGGCGGCCGGGGCGCAGCAACGCGCATGCGCGATGGCGGCAGCGCCTCGAACCTGCCGCCGCCGGACCTCGGCATGCCCGTTTCACGCCGCACCGATGCGCCTCCGGTCTCGCCCGTGAATATCGACCAGGGCCGCGATGGATGGCTCTCGGAGCTGTTGAACCGCACCGACGCCGGGGCCGGCAACCGAGAAGCTCCCCGCAGTCGCCAGCCGCAGGCCGGCCGCAATCCCTTGGAGTCGCTGTCGCTGGACATCGGGCGGTTGATGGATCGCAATCTCGCGGCCGAGATGTGGGACCGCTATCAGCGAGGCGAGAGCAAGGCGTTCACCAAGCGCCTCTACACGCCGGCTGGCCAGAAGGCGTTCGACGAGGTCGCCCGCAAATATCGCTCCGACCGCAACTTCAAGCAGACGGTTGATCGCTACATCACGGAATTCGAGCGCCTGCTCGACGAAGTCGCGCGCGACGAGCGCGGGCCCTCGGTGCTGCGGGGCCATCTCACGTCTGAAACGGGCCTCGTTTACACCCTGCTCGCCCACGCGGCCGGACGGCTCGGATAACCTCGGCCGAGCGAACAAAAGCAAAAACGGAAGCAGCGATGCCTCCGTTTGCTTGATCATTCTGCAACTGTAAGATTCAGCGCAGCGCTCGAAGGAACTGCTCTATATTCTCGTGCATCGCGCGCTCGTTCGCGATGCGAATGCGATCGATGGCGATGGGAGAGTCGGAGAACGTCGCGCTGCCGGTCGTTACTATGTGATAGCGCTCAACCCCGCCACGGTTGGCGACTTCGTAAGCGACATCGGCGGTTGCGTGGAGAGTCATCCCACGCATCGGCCGATCCAGATCCAGGATTTTGACGTCAAGGTAGAATTTTGGCGTGCCGGATTTGGCGAGATACCCTTGACCGGCAAGGGTGCTTTCAAGTGCTGCCTTGAGTGGCTCGTTGGGAACGCCCGGCACTCTCGCCATGTTCATCACTTGGCCGCCGCTTACCGAACGGACTGCAACTGCGTTTCGGTATTTCGCCAAGGAGCTTCCGGCGGTACCTGCTGCGACAGTCATTGCTTGTGGCGAGGCGCATCCGCCCAGCCCTGGCGCGAGTAGCGCCAGGATAACGACGATCTTCTGATATCGCATGAGCCTCGCCTTAACCCAACCTCGCGCCAAAGGTATGGGGCCATCATCAGTGACGGCCGCCAAATCCGAGTCCCCCTGCAGTCAGGCCGCCCAAGGGAAGCTAGCCAGCACAATAGGGTGCGCCGCCGCGCTCGGCGTCATGCGTTCGACGGATTTGGGCCAGCCTTATTGCCGCTTTCTTTCGTTCGAAGCAGCAGCGGGCGCCGGCGTGGGAGTTGCGGCTGGCGTTGCAGGCGGCGGCGCGGTGGCGTTGGCTGGGCCAAACAGCAGGCGTGTCGGATTCCGGTCAAGATTGATCACTGCACGGCTGATATCCCCGAGGGTCCGGCGTCCTTCTGCCATCAGAGCGCCGGAGCGCTTGTCGAAGTCTTCCGCCAACTCGCGGATCGATTTCACCGCCTGGAACAATTCGCCTCCCTCCTTGCCGCCGGCGAGCGTGTTCAGCCCAAGCATCAGGTTGTCGGCCTTGTTTATAACGCCGTCGACCCTAAGCATGACGTGATCGATTTTCTCTGAATTGCGCGCCAGGGACGAGGTGAACGTCTCGAGGTTTCGCAGCGAATTCTTCACGGCCTCCTGGTTATCGGCGACCACCCGGTTGATGTTCTGCAGCGTGCCACGGATCGCCTCGGTCACGTCCTGCAACGCATTCGGATCGGCGGTCAACGTGGGCACGCCATCCTCGTCGAGCGGGACCGCTGGCGCGGCCTCTTCGCCGCCCTTTAGCGAAATAGCAGCGACGCCGGTCAGACCCTGAAACTCCAGTCCGACCAGAGTGTCCTTGCGGATCGGAGCACTATTTTCCACCATCGCGAGTGCGACCACGCGTCGCGGGTTGTCCAGCTTCACGGACGTCACCTCGCCGACCCGGATGCCGTTGAAATTGACGCTGCCGCCGTTGCGCAGGCCGGCCGCTGGGCCTTCAAAAACGATGCGCAACGGAGCGCGCGCCTTCGTCGTATGCAAGGATTGGAACCAGAGCACGAACCCGAACGCCGCGGCAACTACGGCCAGCGTGAACGATCCGATCAGGACGAAGTTCGCCCGCGTTTCCATCAACAAACTCCGATACTAACCAGCCCGGCCCGAGATTCGGCTGCTGTTGATCTTAGCCTCGGGGCTGTTCTTCCCAAAAGCGGTGCCCACCTCGCCGCCATAATTTAGCCCATCACCGCGCGCGCGCGCTTACCGTGGAAATACGCTCTCAACCAGGGCTGTTGGGAGGCCTGCATGTCTGCGATCGATCCCGCAGCAATGATTTTACCGCTCCCCAAAACTGCAATGCGGTCGCATGCGGTATGAAGACTATCCAGGTCGTGCGTTACCATGAAAACCGTAAGCCCCAAAGTTCGCTGCAGCGTCCGGACCAGTTCGTCGAAGTCGCCGGCGCCGATCGGGTCGAGCCCTGAGGTCGGTTCGTCGAGAAAGACCAGTTCGGGATCGAGCGCCAGCGCTCGCGCCAGGGCGACGCGCTTGATCATTCCCCCGGACAGTTCAGAGGGGAAACGCTCGGCTACTTCGGGGCGCAATCCAACCATGCCGAGCTTGGCAATCGTGATCTCGTCGAGCAGCCGCTGCGACACCTTGAGATATTCGCGAACCGGGAATTGGATGTTCTGCCGCACTGTCAACGACGAAAACAGGGCGCCTTGCTGGAATAGTATCCCCCAACGGCGCTCTACACCTCGCCGCTCGGCCGCGTTGGCATCGTCAAGATCGATACCGAACACCTCGATGCGCCCCGCGGTCTTGGGAACCAGGCCGATGATAGTGCGCGTCAGCACCGACTTGCCCGCGCCGGACGGTCCGACGAAGCCCAGTATCTCGCCGCGTTTGACGTCAAGATTGAGTCCGTCGAGGACCTTGGTCGAGCCGAATTGCACGGAAATATCGCGGACCCGGATGATGGCATTTTGCTCTTCAGCCGCCACGTTCACATTCCGATCGATGCGAAAAAGATCGCGAACACGCCATCCATGACGATGACGAAAAAAATTCCTTTCACGACAGAAGAGGTGGTGTGCTGGCCGAGCGATTCGGCGCTACCCTGCACTGCAAGCCCCTCCACGCAGGCAACGATCCCGATCACCGCGGCCATGACGGGCGCTTTGATGAGGCCCACCTTGAAGTGATCGATCGAGATGGCGTCACGCAGGCGCAGCAGGAAAGCTTCCGGATCGACACCGCCATACAGCCAAGCTACCAATCCCCCGCCGTACAGCGCGGCCATTGCGCCGAGAAAGGCAAGGATCGGCAGCGCGATGACCAGCGCAAGCATCCGGGGCAGTATCAGCACCTCGATGGGATCAAAACCCATGGTGCGCAATGCGTCGATCTCCTCGCGCATCTTCATCGAGCCGAGTTCGGCGGTGTAGGCGCTGCCCGAGCGGCCCGCTACCATGATGGCCACGAGGAGCACGCCGATCTCGCGCAGCACCAGCACGCCCAACATGTCGACCACGAAGATGTCGGCGCCGAATTTGCGAAAGTGAAAGATGCCCTGCTGGGAGATGATGCAGCCGATCAAAAATGTGATCAGGACAACGATCGGTACCGCGCGCCAACATACCTGTTCAAGATGATGCACCGTGGAGGTCAAACGGAAGCCCCGGGGGTGAATTAGAACCCTGCCGCTCGCAGCCAGCACCGCTCCCAGCATGTCGACGAGGCCGAGGATGGTCCCGCCGACCCCAGCCATGCTGCGGCCGACCTGATCGAGCATCCCGGTAATCGTGATGCCCGTGTTGTCGGTCGGGGGAGCCGCCTTCACGCGGCGCACTTCGTCCACCAGACTGGAATAATCAGCGGAAAGCCCGGCTATTTTCGCCTCTACACCGCCATGCGCAAGGCTGCGCCGCAGCCGCTCGATCAGCCAAGCGCCGAAAGTATCAAGCCTGGAGATCTGCGAGACGTCGATAAAGATGTTGGGACGGGTTCCCGTCAGTTTCTCGGCTTCGTCGACGATTTGCTCGAGCGCGGGCGCAAAGTGGGCGGTCCAGGAGCCTGCGGCGCAGAGCGCAAGTCCATTGCCGCGTGCAATCCGCTCCAATGTCGGGTCACCACTCACGATGCCAACTCCTGCGGTGCAGCCGCCATCATCAAAGGAACTCGCCTACACCCGCCGCCGCTTGTAGAGGACGCCTATTACCAGCCATACTTGGCCGCGCCGGGCAAGCCGGACGATTCAGAATTGCCAGATTTCCAAGTGACTTCCAGTCAACCCTCAATGTTATCCGCGAGAATCGAACGCTGGCCCATCGCCGGTTCGTTCACGATCAGCCGCGGCGCCAAGACGGAAGCCGTTACGGTGGTTGCGGAGGTCAGCTTAGATGGGCACACCGGTCGCGGCGAATGCGTCCCCTATCCAAGGTATGGCGAAACGCCCGAAGCGACTTTGGCAACTGTGCTGGCTATGCAGGAGCCGCTGCGGGGCGGTCTCGACCGGCAGGCCCTTCAGCAGGCGATGCTTCCGGGGGCAGCCCGCAACGCGCTGGATTGTGCCCTGTTCGACCTTCAAGCGAAGACGACAGGCCAACGCGTCTGGAGCATGCTGGGACGTCCTGAGCCGAGATCCTGCATCACGGCCTATACCATCTCCCTTGCCTCACCGCAGGAGATGGCTGCGGCGACTGCCAAAGCTGCGAACCGGCCGCTGCTCAAGATCAAGCTCGGTGGCGACGGAGACGCCGAACGCATCGCAGCGGTGCGAAAAGCCGCTCCGGACTCCGAACTCATCGTCGATGCGAACGAGGCATGGACATCCGACAATCTCGAGCAAAATCTCAGGGATTGCGCGAAAGCCGGCGTCACTCTAGTCGAGCAACCGCTTCCCGCTGCGAATGACGAGGCCTTGGCCCGTATCCACAGGCCGGTCGCCGTCTGCGCCGACGAGAGCGTGCATGACCGAGCCTCGCTCGAGCAGCTGCGGGGACGCTACGATGCCGTGAACATCAAGCTCGATAAGACTGGCGGATTGACCGAGGCACTAGCCATGGCGCAGGCCGCCCAGGCGCTGGGATTCCAGATCATGATCGGCTGCATGGTCTCCACTTCGTTGGCGATAGCGCCTGCGATGCTGCTGGCCTGCCAAGCCAGGTTTGTCGACCTGGACGGCCCTCTGCTGTTGTCGCGCGACCGCAGCAATGGGTTACGGTACGAGGGCAGCCGGATCTATCCACCCGACGCCGAATTGTGGGGATGATTTGCCACACGACATCGTGCCAGCCACATCACCACGGAGCCCACCGCTGCCATCGCCGCCATGCCAAGGTAAACGCGCTGGCCGTATTGGGCGTACGCCGCGCCACAGAGGATCGACGCGATCGAAGTGACGATGCCGCTGCAGGCTGCGAGATATCCTTGCGCCGTCGCCATGCTGCTTAGGGGCACATGGCGCACCAATAGCCCCATCGTGCCTACTTGAGTCAGGCCATATGTGAACCCGTGCGCCAACTGAACCAATGAAAGGACTGCCAGCGACGGCTCCTGTGCCGTGATCAACCAGCGCACAACCGCGCTAACCCCTCCGATGACGACCAGCAGCGAAGGCCGCAGCGTAAATCGCGGTGACAGAGCAAACACCGCGATTTCAGCGACAACTCCGAGCACCCAAAGTCCGGCAATGGTTAGTCCCCCAAGGCCCTCGCCCTGCCAGCTTATCGATGCGAAGGTGTAGTAGGCGGCATGGCTGCCTTGAATCAGCGCCGCGGCGAAGATGATGGCGAGAAAGCCTGGGTCGCCTAGCAGCGCCCCCGTGCGAACTGGCTGCGCTCCTGCCGTACTTCGAGTGTCGAGCCGCTGCAGCGTGAGGCTGGCTACGGCGCCGAGCCCTGCCATGGCAGCGATCACCCAGATCAGGTGGCGCGGCGCGATCAAATCGACCAGCAGCCCGCACACAAGCGCGCCGACGACGAATGCAATCGAACCCCAAAGCCGTAGCGGCCCGTAATTCAATCCGTACCGGGCGACTCCCCGCAGCGCATAGGCATCGGTCAGCGGCACCATTGGGGTCCACATGCAAGCGAGGGCGACATAGAAAATGAAGACCAGCAACGGCTCATGTTGCGTGCCGATGATGAAAAACCCCAGCGCGACTGCAAAGGCGGTGAGAACCATGGTCCCGCGCAGCGAGTTTCGCCGTTCAGCAAACCCGGTCACCACAGGCAGCATAGTAAACCTGGTCACCGCAGGCACTGCAGTGATGATGCCGATCCAGGAGGCATCGATCCCGACCGCCTTCAGCCACATCGGAAAAAACGGCAGATGGGTGCCGATCAGCCCGAACTGCGCACCGTAAAAGAGCGCCAGTCTGGCCGCAAATCGCTTGGGGGTGGCTTGAGCTTGCATGGGGATTACTGATTCGGGTGGCATCAAACCAATTGCGATTCGGTCAATATCATGGTGATCGTTAGCCTAGTGCGCGTTGATCTGCGCGATGAGTTTGAAATGGCCGACGAAGCATTCGCCCTATCGCCGATCTCCGCCCGCGCGGTGCTGCCCAGCGAGCAAGACTATGACGCCATCAGCGAGGCGTTCATGGAGACCGCGCGAGGTCGCTGGTTTCTCGGCGAATATGCCAAGCGCAACCGCAACTCGGACACCCGCATGGTGCTCGATGCGGTATCCCGGATCGAGGAATCCCTGGCGGCGCAGAAGCAGCCGCCCCCGGAAAGCGGACTGAACAAGGCATTGCTCTCCATCCGCGACGCAGTCGAGGACGCCAGGATGACGGCGGCCGGCACCGAAACGGCGGCCCACGAGGAAAATCTCGCGCCGGTGCGCAAGGCGGCCCGGATCATCCGGGAAATCAGCTGGCGATGGCGCGAAATCGGCGCTGATGCAAGAATCTGCGATCTGCTGGACTCCCAGGTGGCGGCCATTGAAGGTGCATGTGCCCAATTCTCCCCGACAGGGCCGCAGGAGCGCCTCGGCGCCGCCTTCGACTTGATCACGGCCCGAATTGCGCAATTTGAGGACAGCGACACCCTGGCCGCGCAAGCCAAGGCGGTTGTCGCGTCAGCGCCCGCCCCCGCGGCGCCCACGGAGGCGGTCACCCCAGCCGCGGAAGCCGGAGCCGATGCAGCCGCGAAGACAGATGGCGGACGTGGAATCAACACGCCGGACGAAGCGGCTGTGACGACGGTTGAACCCGCGGTGCTGATCACCAAGGACAAGCCGGAGGCTGCTCCCGGCAAGTCTGGAATTGCTGATGCGGCCGGTGAAGCAGTTGACATCAGGCGCAAAGTGGCAGACGAAAATGCAGAAGCTGCCGACGCTTACGACGAAGCCTTGCTCGATATGGTCGCGCAGGAAATGGGCGCGCCGGATTTCCTGGACATCGATGACGGGTTCGATGAAATCGATAGTGCGACGACGGCTTCGCCGACCGCTGTCGTGCTCGTACAAGCTGAGCCGCCGCCCCCGCCTGCAAAGCCGGCCACAGTTCAACCATCGCTCGGCTCGACGCTTCTGGCCAGCGGGATCGTGCGCCGACCGAACACGCCAGCATCCGATCCACTGGCGCCGATCCGGCGCATGAGCCAGGCCGAGAAAATCGCGTTCTTCTCGTGATCAGGACGAGTTGATCAGGCTCGCGTACAACTCCGCATCGACATTCCCGCCAGACAAGACAATCACGACGTTTTTGCCGCGTGCGTCGATATGGCCTGCCAGCAGCGCGGCCAGACCGACCGCGCCGCCCGGTTCGACCACCAGTTTCAGCTCCCGAAATGCAAATCCGACCGCGGCGCCGACTTCCGCGTCAGTGGCGGTGGTGCCTTTCGAGAGCAGCCGGCTATTGATGGCGAAAGTGATCTCGCCCGGTATCAACGCCATCAGCGCATCGCAAATCGTGCGGCCCTCGGCCCGGTGCGGCTCCCGCTTGCCGGCGCGCAACGAGCGCGCATGGTCATCGAAGCCTTCCGGCTCCGCGGACATCAGCATGGCCTGGGGATAGCGCGCCTTTACCGCCGTAGCCACGCCCGCCAGGAGGCCGCCGCCCGAGGCCGGCGCAACGACGATGTCGGGCGAAAGACCGAGTGCGGCCAAATCATCGGCGATCTCTCGACCTACCGTTCCTTGCCCCGCAATGACCAACGGATCGTCGTAAGGCGGCACCAACGTGGCGCCGCGTCTGCCGGAGATGTCGCGCGCGATAGCTTCACGATCCTCCTTGTCACGGTCGTACAGGACGACCTCGGCGCCATACGCTTTGGTGCGCTCGCGCTTGGAGATCGGCGCATCAGCCGGCATCACGATCGTTGCACGGATGCTCAAGAGGCGCGCCGCAGCGGCAACGCCTTGGGCGTGATTGCCGGACGAGAACGCGACCACGCCGGCAGTTCGCGCAGCTTGCGGGATTGACGAAAGCTTATTGAAGGCGCCGCGAAACTTGAACGATCCGGTCCGCTGCAGCATTTCCGGCTTGAGGAACACCCGGCCGCCCACGCGTTCGTCGAGCGCGGCGGACGAGAACAGCGGCGTCCGCACTGCGAATGGTGCAAGCACGCCCGCAGCCGCATCTATATCGGCGGCACTGACAGGGAGGATTGAAGCAGATTCCATCATTCGCGCCTTGTATCGCGTACCCCAACATGCGGGCAAGGGTGGTCACGCGCGGTTCATCACCATCGGTTCTGATGGGCTCTCTCCACGCGCGCAGGTCTCAGTAAAACCGATGAAAATGATGGACGGGACCGTGTCCTTGGCCCACTCTGAGGCGATCGGCCGCGGCGATCGCCGCGGTGAGCCACGCCTTGGCGTTCCGCACCGCTGTTTCCATTTCCTGCCCCGTCGCAAGCTCGGCCGCGATGGCGGACGACAATGAGCATCCGGTGCCGTGGGTATTCCTGGTGGCGATTCGCGGCGCGGGAAGTGCGATCACGCCGCGATCACGGACGAGATAGTCCACGCTCTCGGCACCGAGCGCGTGCCCTCCCTTGATCAACACGGCCGGACACCCCAACGCCAACAGCCGCTTGCCCTGGCTCTCGATCGCCGCCGGGCTCTCCGCGAGCGGCTCGTCCAGCAACGCAGCGGCTTCTGGAAGGTTCGGCGTGATCAGCGAGGCCCGTGGCATCAGTTTCGTCCGTAGCGCTCGAACCGCATCCGGCGCGAGCAGCCGATCTCCTGAGGTCGCGACCATCACCGGATCGAGCACCACGTTTCGCGGCGACCATCGCGCAATTCCGGCGACGATGGCCTCGATCGTGGAAGGCTGCGCCACCATCCCGATCTTGACCGCATCGACGCGTAGGTCTCCGAACACCGCATCGATCTGCGCGGTGACGAACTCGGACGGGACCTGATGAATGCCACTGACGCCTCGGGTATTCTGCGCGGTCAGCGCCGTAATAACCGAGGCGCCGTAAACGCCAAAGGCAGCAAATGTCTTGAGGTCCGCCTGGATCCCGGCGCCGCCCGACGAGTCGGAGCCGGCGATGGTCAACGCGATTGGAATTGTCGCCGCTCTGCCCGGATCGCCGTGATCAGCGTCTTGCGTCATGACCATGTTTTGTCCTAACGCGGCGGGCTGTCGCCATCAAGTTGGCTTGCCACCTCGCCCGGTTTTTTGCTCTAGTGGGCTGCAGCGTGATCGCTTCCCGGAGACGACGGCAATGGTTCCCTTCTTTGTGCAAATCAAGTGCAAGCTCGGGCAGTCCTACACTGTGGCCAACGCGCTTGCGGAGGCCGAGATTGCGTCGGAGATCTACTCCACGGCGGGCGATTACGACCTTCTGGTGAAGTTCTACGTCGACAAGGACACCGACATCGGGCATTTCGTCAACGAAGAGGTGCAAGTCCTGCCGGGCATTCAGGACACCCACACCATCATCACATTCAAGGCGTTTGGCGCCGCTTAGAACCGGGGTTCTCATTGGCTCGATAGTATCGCGGAATGGAGGTCAGGACCTGCCACCCTGCGCTGTCGCCCTCTTCGGCCTAGGGGGGCCTTCTACCGGTGGCAACGACTTGAGATATTCGGCCATGCTGGCACGATCCTCAGAACTCAATTTGGAGGTGTTCTTGATCACGCGTGCCATCGATCCGCCGGCGGTGTCACCATCGGGCATTTCGCCGGTCTCGAGGAAGTAAGCTATATCCTTTTCGCTCCAGTCGCCGAGGCCGTGCTGGGTGATGTTCGGCACCCACCCCTCTCCTTCTGGGTTCGGCCCTCCCGCGAAACGCTGCGCGGCGATGATCCCGCCGAGGAAATTGCGCGGGCTGTGACACTCGGCGCAATGGCCGAGGCTGCCAACCAGATAAGCGCCTCGATTCCATTTCGCCGACCGGTTCGGATCCGGCGTGTACGGCTTGTTGTCCATGAAGAGCAATTTCCAGATTCCAATATTGCGCCGGATGTTGAACGGAAACGGCACATCGTGATCGCTGGTTTTCCCTGACAAGGGCTCAAGCGTCTTCAGGTACGCAAACAGGTCGCGGATGTCTTCGGGCTTGGCGTGCTGATAGGACGTATATGGAAAGGCCGGAAAGTAGTGATACGCTGCGGGCGAAATGCCTCGCATTACCGCGCGAGCGAATTCCGCCTCGGTCCATCGCCCTATGCCATCGGTTGGGTCGGGCGAAATATTCGGCGCATAGAATGCGCCGAACGGCGAGCGAATCGCAAGCCCACCGCCGAGTTTCAATCGATCAGGCTGACCTGGCACGGCGTGACAGGAGGAGCATCCGGCGGCGTTGAATGTTGCCTCGCCGTTCGCAAGATCAGCGGCTCCAGCGCTCGCTGTGGCCCGCATCTCGGGCACAGCCGTTATCCACCAAAAAAACGCGAGCGCGGCAGCGCCCGCCAAAACGACAGCCAACAAAATTCGTCGCGACATTCACCCATCCGTCACTAACCCTGAAACAACGGCTAGTATGGCGAGGTTTAGAGCCGTAAGCTGCCTGAAAATTTGAGCCACATTGTCAACATTCCTGCGGAATAAAATCGAAATCCCGTTGTTTTGAAACTGGCACCACCAACTTGAATCCAGAGGGAGAAAACCATGTCGAACACCAAGACCATGCTTGCTATGCTTGCGCTCGGAGCGACCGTCGCGTTCGCGGCACCGGCCTTCGCCGACAAGATGAAGGCCACCCTGGACGGCAAGTCCGAAGTGCCCCCGAACACCAGTGCGGCCAAAGGTACAGCCGACATCGACTATGACGCTGCCAGCAAGAAGCTGAGCTGGAAGGTGATCTATTCGGGACTGTCCGGCCCCGCCACTGCAGCCCACTTCCACGGGCCGGCCGAGGCTGGCAAGAACGCCGGCGTAGCCGTCGCGATCCCGAATGCAACCTCAAGCCCGGCGGAAGGCAGCGCCACGTTGACCGATGCCCAAGCCGCCGACCTGATGGCCGGCAAATACTACGTCAACATTCACACCGCAGCCAATCCGGCCGGCGAAATTCGTGGACAGGTGACGAAGTAAGCCCGCTGGATCGCGGCTGAAACCGAAAACAACGAGGGCCGGATGCTTAGGCGTCTGGCCCTTTTTATTTGATTCAGAGAGCATCGCGGCGGGGTATACCGGCTCGCCAATCCGGCACTGCCCATGTAATTTGTGCTTCTGGCTTTGCTTCCATCGAATTTGTCGCCCGATATTTAGACCAGACCATTGTCCCGTCCGGCAACATCAACTCGCCATGACTCTAGCGGCACCCGCCGTCATCGACGTTCGTAGATCAGACAAGAAGCCGGCAGTTGCGGGCTGGCTTCAAGGTATCGGCGTTCGCCAGATCCGCTTGTTTTGTGGCCTGGTGATGTTTTCCTATATCTTTTCTCATTTCTTCAATCACGCACTCGGCAATTTCTCCTATGACACCATGGAAGCGTGGCTCCGTTTTCACGTTTGGTGGTGGCGGATTCCGGTCGTCAATTTCACACTTTATGCGGCGGCGACCACTCATTTCATGCTGGGCCTCTGGGCGCTCTATCAACGCCGGCACTTTCGGTACACTTTCATTGAGATCACCCAACTGGTGTTTGGACTGAGCATCCCGCTGCTCATCGCAAGCCACCTTGGCGTTGTGCGACTGGGAGGCGTGCTGTTCGGGCGAGACGCGCCAATCTATGCACCGCCCCTGCTCGCCTATTGGGTAAACCGCCCGCACATGCTGGTGGTGCAGTTTATTCTCCTCACTGTCGCCTGGATCCATGCGTGCATAGGCCTTTATTTCTGGTTGCGCTTGAAGCCATTCTTCAAAACGGCCGCTCCACTGCTGTTGGCGGTCGCCGTGTTGCTGCCAACCTTAGCCATGACCGGCACCCATCGAGGCGCCCATGAAGTGACGGAACGCGTTGCACAGCCGCAATGGCGCGCCGAAAATATAAAGGTGGCGCCGCCTGCGCAGCGCTCTGTGATCGATGAAATAACGCTTTTTTACTTCCCGATCTTCTATGGCGCGGCGATTGCGCTCGTGTTCGTTGCCCGCGGCGCTCGCGCGCTGTTCGAGAGCCGTCGCGGATCGATTACGATTTCGTATCCCGACCGGCGGGTGCGGATACCCAGAGGATTGAGTATCCTTGAGGCCAGTCTGCGGTTCAATGTGCCGCATGCCAGCGTCTGCGGCGGTCGCGCACGATGCTCCACCTGCCGCGTTCGCGTCGTAAGCGATCGCGGTGCGCTGCCGCGGCCATCGGGACGCGAGGCCTTTGTGCTGGCGCGTGTTGGGGCTATTGGCAACCCCGCCGTCCGGCTTGCATGCCAGCTTCGGCCGCAAACCGACGTAGCCGTCATTCCGGTGCTGCCAGCCAATGTCGGGGCGGACTTCGTCCGAAACCGGAGCAGGGTCAACATCGGCGAAGAGCGGTACGTCGTGAGCATGTTCGTGGATATGCGTGGCTCAACCAAGTTGGCCGAGGCGCGTCTGCCGTTCGACGTCGTCTTCCTCATCAATCGCTTCCTGGAAGCGGCATCGCAGGCCGTCATCGCCGCCGGGGGTCAGCCGAATCAGTTCGTAGGCGATGGCCTGCTCGCCTTGTTCGGCCTCGATGCCGATCCGCCAACTGCCTGCCGACAGGCGCTGCGCGCCGCCTCCATGGTTGCTTCAAACGTCAAATACATGAATCACGAATTTGCCAGCGAGTTGCAGGAGCCCATCCAATTCGGAATTGGCATTCACGGCGGCGAGGTCATCGTCGGCGACATCGGGTTTCGCGATCACACCGTGTTCACCGCACTTGGCGATGCGGTCAACGTCGCCGCCCGCCTTCAGGACATGACAAAGGTTCTGCGTTGCACGATCGTGATATCGGAGGAGGTCTGCGCCACAGCCGGCTTGGCAGCCGACGCGCTTATGCGGAGCGAAGTCGCGATCCGCGGTCGTGACCAGCCCATCAGTGTGCGTACGGCAGCCGACGCGGCTTTGCTCACCAACCTGCTGGAGGAGCAGGCGGGTTCACCTAAACTGGCAGGAACTCCGGCGTAAGGCGAGCCGACCCGAAGCAAACCGTCACTTGAGCTTGACCCGGTAACTCTCGTGACAATCGCCGCATCTTGAGTTGATGGATTCGTAAGCGACTTTCAGGCTGGAGACATCCTTGATCTTGCCTTTGGCGTCCGCGATAACCTTGGACACCGGTGGGACCTTCGAGTCGAAATCAGCCTTGTTCTGCCAAATTTTCTGCGACGATCCGTAGGTCGCGTTCACCACGTCTTCCTTGGGGTTCACGGCAAAGACGGCGGGGATGGTGGAGACGCTCTCTTCCAATTGCGCGAGCGCAGTGTCGATCGCATTCTGGTCGTAAGGTGTTTCCCCCTTCACGGTCTTCTGGATTACACCGTACAGGTTCCTTGCCTGAGCTCTCATCAGGTTCTGCTGCTTAACAGCAACCTCCTGCTGCGCCAGCACGGTACCGGTGCCAAGCAACAAGACCCCCGCAACCACAATCGTTCGTATCATCGGCCAGTTCTCCGTTTGATGAAGCATTGCGGACGAAGCCGATCGATCGCTTGCGCGCATCGCGGCTATAGCCTGTAAAACCTCGGGAGCAGGGATTTATTCCCGTGGCGGATTCACAAGCTATGCTGGCGCTGATGCTCCCGAATGGCGATCCAGACCCGCTCCGGCGTGGCCGGCATGTCGATGTGATCGATCTTGTATTCGCGCCACAACCCCTCGATGATGGCGTTGACCACTGCCGGGCACGAGCCGATCGCGCCGGCCTCGCCAGCGCCCTTGACCCCCAGCGGATTGGTCTTGCAAGGCACGTTGTGGGTCTCGAACACGAACGAGGGGCCATCCGCCGCGCGCGGCAGCGCATAATCCATGAAGGTGCCCGTAAGGAGCTGGCCGTCCTTTGAGCTGTAGACCGCCTGCTCCATCAACGCCTGACCGATCCCCTGCATGGCGCCGCCGTGAACCTGGCCGGCTAGAAGAAGTGGATTGAGGGTGACTCCGAAATCATCGACGATGACGTAGTTGATGATCTTGATAATGCCGGTGGCGGGATCGATCTCGACCTCGGCGAGATGGGTGCCGTTCGGGTAGGTGCCGTCAGCCGACGTGAACGTCGCGCTGCCGCTCAGCTTGGAAGGATCGAGACCCGGTCTTTTGGCGAGCTCGGCAAACGTTGCGGAGCGATCGGTGCCGGCGATACGCACGCTGCCCTCGCTGATCTCGAGATCGCTGCTGCTGGTTTCGAGAACTTCGGCGGCAATCTCCCGTAAATTCTTGCCGAGTTCACGGGTCGCGCGCTCCACGCTCACACCACCGGTCGGAATCGAGGCCGAGCCACCAGTCCCAAGGCCGGTGGCGACCTTGTCTGTATCGCCCTGGAGGACATGGACACGCTCTGGCGGCAGCCCGAACTGTTCAGCGACCAATTGCGCGTAAGCGGTCTGGTGGCCTTGGCCGCTCGACTGGGTCCCGATCAGGATGGTGACATCGCCGTTGGGATCCAGCCGCACATTAGCTGTCTCCTCGCCCATGGTACCGCAAACCTCGACATAGCTCGCCAGCCCGATGCCGCGAACCAGGCCTTGCTTCTTGGCGGCTTTGGCGCGCCTGGGAAATTCTTTCCAGTTCGCAATTTCCATCGCCCGCTTCATGTGAGCGGTGAAGTCACCGGAATCGTAGACTTTGCCCGTGGCGGTCTTGTAGGGCATAGCGCGCGGCGCGATAAAATTTTTGCGCCTGATAGCATCTGGCGTCATCCCGAGCTTGCGGGCGCAAGCATCGACGAGCCGCTCCACGACGTAGGCCGCTTCCGGCCGCCCGGCTCCGCGATAGGCGTCGACCGGCACCGTATGGGTGAAGACCGTTCGTACCCGGCAATGGAAAGCCTGGATGTCGTAAAGCCCCGGCAACATGCCAGCGCCTCCATGCGGTATGTAGGGCCCGAACGTCGACAGGTAGGCGCCCATGTCACCCATCAAATCGACGTCCATTGCGAGAAACCGTCCGTCCTCGGCCAGCGCCATGCGCGCAGTCGTAACGTTGTCACGGCCCTGCGCGTCGCCCATGAAATGGTCGGAACGATCGGCGGCCCATCTGACGCTTTTCCGAAGCTTGCGGGCCGCAACCGCGATCAATGCATATTCGCGATACGGGAACAGTTTGGTGCCAAAACCGCCGCCGACGTCGGGGCATATCACCCGCATCTTTTCCGGCGGCATCTTCAGCACCATCCCGCACAGGATTTCTCGCAATCGATGGCTACCCTGGCTACCTACCGTCAGCGTCAGGTGATCGCGTTTGACGTCGTATTCGCAGACAGCCGCACGCGTTTCCATGAAGTTGGTGATGACGCGCGGATTGACGATGGATATCTCAGCGACTGAATGGGCTTTTGCGAATGCAGCTTCCGCAGCTTTCTTGTCGCCGATCGACACGTCGAACAGCACATTGCCTGGATGATCTGGCCAGACCTGCGGCGCGGCCTGCCGTACCGCCTGCGCAACACCGACGGCGGCCGGCAGCGGCGTCCAGTTGATCTCGATCGCCTCGAGCGCATCGCGCGCCTGGTCGAGGGTTTGTGCGACCACGAACGCGACCGCATCGCCGACATGCCGCACCTCGCCATCGGCGAGAATGGGATATGGCGGGCCGGTGAAAGGATCGACTTCGAGGTTGAACAGGCATGGAAGGGAGCCGAGATCCTTGACGTCCTCGCCGGTAAGGATCATGCCGACGCCCGGGAGAGCCCGGGCTACACCAGCATCGATTGTGAATTTCGCATGCGCATGGGGCGATCGAAGCACCAGCGCGTGCATCGCCGGCTGAGGTGCGTGGTCATCGGTGTAGCGGCCCTTGCCGCGAATGAGCGCATCGTCTTCCTTGCGAAGGACGCTTTGACCCACGCCGAATTTGATGGGAGCCATCATATCTCCAATTTACCCATGTTGATCTCGGATATATTGCAGCGGATCGCGATCCAGCGCAACTTTAGCTGCGAAGCAGCGATCTCAGCCAGCCGCGGCCGAACAGCAGCAGGATCGATCCGGCATAGACGATGGCTCCTACGAGCATCAGCAGCACAAGCATGATCTCGTCGCGCAACGCACTCAGCCCGGAAAGATGCATCCCGCCGAACCTCACGGCGAGCCATAGCGCCCCTGCCAGCACAGCTCCGGAAGCCAGGAACTTCAGAGTTGAGTGCACCAGCGCACGATCGAGATCGAGATACCCTGCCCGCGCGGCAAACCCCACCACGAGAACCAGGTTGATCCAGGCACCGGCCGCGGTGGCGAGCGCAAGACCGACCTGTGCCAGTGATCCGACCAGCGCAATCTTCAGCGCGACGTTGACGGCCACTCCGATCAGGGCCGCCTTAACGGGCGTGGCGGTATCCTTGCGAGCGTAAAAGGTTGCGACCGCGCTGCGGATCAGCACGAACGGGATCAGCCCGATGGCGTAGGCGGAAAGCGTGGCGGCGGCGGCGGCGGCATCAGCGCTGGAGAACGCGCCGCGTGCGAACATCGCGCGGGTGATGATCTCGGGAGCAGTCAGAAACGCCGCAACGAACGGCACCGAGAACAGCAGCGTAAAATCGAAGGCCCGCCGTTGCGAGGCATTCGCCCCTTCGCGATCGCCGGATGTCAACCGCCGCGACATCTCAGGCAACAACACCGTGCCAATAGCGATGCCTATCACGCCGATAGGTAACTGATTGAGCCTGTCGGCATAATACAACGCCGACAGCGCGCCGGCGGGCAGGAAGGTAGCGATGATGGTATCGGCAAACAGCGCTACCTGAGTCCCCATCGAGCCCACGGTGGCCGGCCCGAGGGCGCGGAAAAAACCACGTACGTCTTGATCGAGCCTGGGACGGGCGAACCTCGGTAGCTCTCCGTGGCGCGCGAGATCGCCCGCCAGCAAAAAATATTGCAGGAAGCCGGAGATCAGAACGCCCCAGGCGGCAGCGTGGCCCACAGTGGGGAAAAAAGCTGCCAGGGCCAGCGTCATCATCATCGCCAGATTGAGAAAGATCGACGCTGCCGCGGCGCTGGCGAACCGATGCATCACGTTGAGCATGCCGCCATAGAGCGTCACCAGCGTGATCAGCAGAAGGTAGGGAAACGTGATTCGGGTCAGTTCGATCGCAAGCCGGCGTTGCTCGGTGTCTTCGGTAAAGCCTGGCGCCAGCAACCTCATCGCCTGCGGCGTGAACAGCCATGCCAGCAGCAGCAGCACGAGCTGCGAAGCCAACAGCAGGGTGAATATCCGGTCGGCGAACAACCGGGCGGGAGCCCCGCCGCGCTGGCCGTAAACATGGGCGTAGGCCGGCACGAAAGCCGCGTTAAACGCACCTTCAGCGAAAATGGCGCGGAAATGATTGGGCAGGCGAAACGCCACGAAAAACGCGTCCGCCACCGGGCCCGCGCCGAGGACCGCCGCCAGCACGATGTCGCGCGCGAAGCCGGTCAAGCGAGAAAGGAAGGTAAAACCGCCGACGGTGAAGATACGACCAAGCATCCGCCGCTTCTACAGCATGGGGCGGCGCTTCAAAATGACGAAAGCGGACCAATCAGGCTTTTAAACCGGCGTCACCCGTCTTTCGGATCATGCGTCAAAGGCGTGGCGCACGGCCGTAATGATCCGCTGCTGCGTCGGTTCGTCGAGATAGGCGTGCATGGGCAGGCTGATGACATCGTCCGAAATCTTTTCGCTCATCGGTAGCCCGCCATCGGCGACCGGGAAATGCCGATAAGCGGTCTGCTGATGGTTCGATTTCGGATAGTAGATTGCGGTCGGAATGCCCTGGTCCTTTAAACTGGTCGCGAAGCTATCGCGATCGCAACCCTGCGGCAGCCGCACGGTATATTGCGCCCAGACGGAGGTGCAGCCTGCGGCGACACGAGGAACGCTCACGACGTTGCCGAGCCCTTGTGCGTAGCGCGCCGCTACTTCGTTCCGGGCGGAGATTTCATCCTCGAATATCTTTAGTTTTTCGATCAGGATCGCGGCCTGGATCGTGTCCAGCCTGCCCGTGAGCCCCAGGCGAACATTGTCGTATTTGTGAGTACCCTGGCCATGAACCCGGATGCTGCGCAGCGTTTCAGCCAGCACATCATCATCGGTGAAGATCGCTCCACCGTCCCCGAAGCAGCCGAGCGGTTTGGCTGGGAAAAAGCTGGTGGCAGTGGCAAGACCAAAGGTGCCAAGCCGGCGGCCCTTGTAGCCGGCGCCAAAGGCCTGCGCGGCGTCGTCGAGCACGAACATGCCTTCAGCGGCCGCGATCGCTCCAATGGCATCATGTTCAGCGCTTTGTCCGAACAGGTCGACCGGCATTACGGCCTTCGGCTTCAGTCCGAGCCTACGCGCGGCGGCAATACCACGCTCGAGGGAAGAGGCCGCCATGTTGAAGGTAAGTTCGTCAACGTCGACGAACACCGGTGTCGCCCCCGTCAGCGCCACGGCTTCGCCGGTCGCACAGAACGTGAAAGAAGGACAGAGCACCGCATCCCCGCGGCCCACGCCCGTGGCCATCAGAACCATCAAGATCGCGTCGGTGCCGCTGGCGCAGCTTACGACGTGCTTGGCGCCGGTGAATTCCGCAAGAGCTGCTTCGAGCTGCGCCACTTCCGGCCCATTGATGAACTGGCAGTGATCGAGTACGCGCGAAACGGCCTTGTCGAGGGCACTCCCGAGCCGCCGGCGCTGGGCAGCGAGGTCGATGAAGGGGATGGGCTCAGGCCGAAATTGCTGGTTCATAAATCCCTGCAGCTAGTGTGAACGGCGCATCGGCGGGCACGGCTGAAACGTCATCATGATGGATCAGCCCTGGCTTCCTTCTGCATACGCGTTTTGAGCTTCAAAGAGGGTAGCAGCGAAGCGCTGGCAGCAAAGCATGCTTCTCAGCCGACGACACGCCGCGGGCCTTTGCGCGCGGAAGAAGCGGGTCTTGCGGGGCTTTGCAGGCATTGCGTCGCGATCTCCAGGCTTGCGACGCCTTCATCACCGGTCACGGCCGGCAAGCCGCCGGAGCGAACCGCATGTAGGAACGCAATTAGTTCGGCGCGCAACGGCTCGTCATGGCCGACCGGCAGGTGACGCATCGAGTAGCTGCCATCCGGCTTGAAGCCAAAGCATTCGGTGACCTGACGAGTGAGCAGATCGCCCATCACATATTTGTCGCGCGTCGCGACGGTCACGTTACGCGCCTTGAAGGGCGTCAGCCAATTGGTGTTGATATGAGCGAGCACGCCGGAGGCGGTACGGAACTGCAGCAGAGCGATATCCTCGCGCTCAGCGACGGCACTGGAAAGCTGCGGCTGCACCTCCACGATGTCCGATTCAGTGAACCAACGAATCAGATCGATGTCATGCACCGCCAGGTCGATCACCACCCCGACGTTCGACATGCGCGGCGGAAATGGTCCGACCCGGGTGATCGCAATCGACAGGATGTCCTCGCCGGAGATCGCGTGCTTGATTGCTGCAACGGCTGGGTTGAACCGCTCCACGTGGCCCACCATCAGGGTCACCCCGGCAAGCTGGGCGGCGCCAACAATGTCCCGCCCCTCCTGGACCGTCGATGCGATGGGCTTCTCGACGAGGATGTGAATACCCTCGGCAATGCAGGCCAGGGCGATCTCGTGATGAAGGTGAGTTGGGGCGGCGATTGTTACGGCATCGACGCCCGCCGAGATCAACTCGCCGAGCCCGGCGAAAGTCCGGCAACCCGTCAGATCAGTCGCCCGGGATCGATGTGCCGGCAATGGATCTACAACCCCGACCAGGGCAACGTGGGGGAGTCCGGCGAGCACGCGGGCATGATTGCTGCCCATCACGCCCGCGCCGATCACGCCTACGCGCAGCGCGCGCTTCTCGTCCGCCCCCACTAAATTCATTTCGTCAGCCCCAGACGTGTTTCGCCGCCGATCCTATTACGATTCGTAGCACGTCGGCCTGCAGCTTGGCCGTCATCCCGAACCAATTCCAAACACGTTTTGATTCTAAAGGTTACGATACGCAATTCCCTGCTAATAGGGAAAATAACAGGGAATTTGACCTGTTTGGCCCTACCATCGGACCTCAAAAATGAGAAAAGTCGCTGAAGCCCAGCTATAACTTGTGAATTGCACAGCCAAATGAGCAGGGAATTTTTGCGAACTGAACAGGGAATTAATTGCGCAGAACAGCGATTAGATGTGTCACTGGTCACCTCAGACCTGATCCAGGGCGGACTAAAGCCCGAAGGCGCCGCGGGAATGAGGGCGACGGCTTTAGCATCGCATGGGCGGGAACAGATTCCCGACGCGCTCTGCGTGAAGATTGATATCAAAACCTTGTTGAACGAGATCATCCCGGCACCCGAAGTTGCAAGTGATAGCCTATGGGCATCGTCCCGTTT
>JBJMTO010000081.1:0-37284 GCA_045811665.1 Bradyrhizobium sp. | reverse complement strand
GCCCTTCGAGAGCAGCTCCAGCATTTTGCGCAGGTTCGGATCGTCCTTGCCGCGGCTCGGATCCGGGCGCGCCATGTGATCAATCAGCACGGGCACGTCGAGCGACTGATATTTCTCGACGCTCGATATGATACCGTCCTTTTCCGGCTGGATCTTCGCATACCAGCCAAGCTCGCGGATGCGTGCGATCGCCCGCGCAAAGTCCTTGTCCGAAAGTACCGCCCCGAGTTCCTGGCGAAAGCTGAAGCGCGCACCGCGCACGCCCGCTTCATGCAGTTTGGCCAGATAGGCGTCATCACGCTCGGCAAACACCAGCGCGTTGGCGCAGCCGCGATAATTCGGGCCCATCGCGGCAAGGCCGTCGAGCACCACGGCGTGATCGGCGCCGTAGGTCGTGGTCTGGACGATGATCCCGCGCTCGATGCCGAGCGCCGTGTGCATCCGCAGCGCGGCTTCCCACGTCGCCGTCGGCATCCGGTAGGCCGCGCCCGGCCGTGCCGGATATTTTTCCAGCGGTCCGAGCACATGAAACTGGCTGTCGACGGTTTTTGGCGGCGGTAGCTTGGATGGCCGGCGCGGGTCTGGATGAAATGGCAGGTAGGTCGGCACGGCGGCCCCTCTCAGTCGATGACGGCGGTGAAGTCGCACTGCACCAGCGCGCCGCCGTCCATGTTGTCCATCGGCAGCGCATGGCGCGCCGGGCGCGAATGCTCGTTCGGAAACATCTTGAGCCACTCGACATTGACCGGGCCCCGCTGCGTGCGGTCCTTCAGCCACACCGTCATCTTGATGATATCGTCGGTCGTGCCGCCGGCGGCCTCCACCGTCGCCTTCATATGCGCGAACATGTTGGCGCATTGCGCCTCCAGGCTCTCGGGCATCGCGCCAGCCGCATCGCGGCCGAGGATGACGCCTGACATCACGAGATTGCCGATGCGGCAGGCGTTCGGAATCGGATTGGCGTGCTTGAAGCCGCCGATATGGATGCTCTTGCGCCGCGTGTGACCGGTCATGATGCGCTCCCTCTTGCTTACTGGTTCAGACGAACTGGCACGACACCGAGCCGAACGCGCCATAGTCGGCATGAAAAGTGTCGGCACGGCGGATGTCGACCGGACGCGTGAACGATCCCGCCAGCACCACCTCGCCGGCGGCGAGATGTTCGTCGTGCGGCGCGAGGCGATTGGCGAGCCAGGCGATCCCGTTGGCGGGATGATTGAGCACGCCCGCGGCAAGCCCGGTCTCCTCCACCTCGCCGTTGCGGAACAACAGCGCGCCGATCCAGCGCATGTCCGCGTCCATCGGACGGAACGGCCGGCCGCCGAGCACCAGCGCGGCGTTGGCCGCGTTGTCCGAGATCGTGTCCATGACCTTTCGCGCCTTGCCCGTTTCGGGGTCGACGCGGTGCATGCGCGTCTCCAGGATCTCCAGCGCGGGCGTGACGTAGTCGGTGGCGTTGAGCACGTCGAAGATGGTGCAATCGGGCCCGCGCAGCGGCGCCTTCAGCACGAAGGCGAGCTCGACCTCGATCCGCGGCGCGTGAAAGCGGTCGAACGGGATGGGCGTGGCATCGGCATAGAACATGTCGGCGAACAGCACGCCGTAATCCGGCTCGGAAATGCCGACCGCGTTCTGCATCGCCTTCGAGGTCAGGCCGATCTTATGGCCCTTGATGACCCGGCCGCGGCCGAGCTGGAGCTTGGTCCAGGCGCGCTGAACGGCATAGGCATCCTCGATGCTGAAATCGGGATGGTCTTTCGAAAACATCGTGATCAGCGTCTTGGTGCGCTCGACCTCGTCGAGGCGCGCCGCAAGGCGTTCGATCGTGGCAGTATCCAGCATGACCTATTGCTCCGCCGCGACGGTGTTGCGCAGCACGCCGATGCGGCTGGATTCGACCTCGACGACGTCACCGACTTTGAGCCAGCGCGGCGGGTCGAAGCGGGCGCCCGCTCCGGTCGGCGTGCCCGTCACGATCATGTCGCCGGGCTTCAGGGTGGCGAAGGTGGAGAGATAGGAGATCAGGAAGTCGAACGGGAACATCAGCCGCTCGGTGGTGTCCTGCTGCCGCACCTCGCCGTTGACACGCGTAACGATGTCATGAGGCCCGCGCGGATCGAGCTCGTCCGACGTGACGATCCACGGACCGATGCTGCCGGAGCGATCGAAATTCTTGCCCTGCGTGACATTGAACTTGCCGTGGCGCAGCCAGTCGCGGATCGTGCCCTCGTTGCACAGCGTCATGCCGAAGATGTGCGCCCAGGCCTTTTCGCGCGGGATGTGACGGCCGCCCCGGCCGATCACGATGACGAGCTCGCCTTCGTAATCGAGCTGCTCGGAGACGTGAGGCTTCTCCAGCGGCTGACCGGAGCCAGTCATCGAGGACATGCTGCGCACGAACAGACTGGGATATTTGGGCAGGTCGGAGCTGTCTTTATACTCCGCATTGCGCTCGGCGTAATTGACGCCGATGCACCAGAGTTTTTCCGGCGCCAGCACCGGCGGCAGCAGCACGAGCTCGTCGAGCGCATAATCCGGCTTTTGTCCGGCGACGGCTTCCTGCGCGTCGGCCAGCGCATTGGCCGCGATCAGCGCCCTCACATCGGAGAAGTCGCGGCCGATCCGCCGGGTCAGATCGACGACACCGCCTTCGATCGCTGCACCATAGCGCGGCTCGCCGTCCACGAGATAGCTTAGGAGTCGCATGGTCGTTCTCCAATGGTCTTGGGCGCGTGCAGGGGCGGCGCGCTCAGTCTTTCGATTTGGGAGTCTGGAACACGCCGCGCAGCGTCACGATCTCGCCGAGCCGGGCGTAGCGCGGGCCCCCGATGCGCGCGATCGGATCGAGCGCGGCGGTTTCGACCTTGCCGTCGTTCACGAGGCCATCGCGGAGGTGGAACATCACGACCTCGCCGACGATCAGCCGGCTGCGGGCGTCGCCGAATTCGAGGCACTGCCGGAAGCGGCATTCCATCGCGACGGGTGCAACGCTGAGCCGCGGCACCTTGATGCGCTCGCTCGGACGCGTCTCCAGACCAAGCTCCGCGACCTCGCTGATCTCGGGCGGATGCTCGACCGATGAGTCGTGCACGGCCTGCATCAGCGGGGTGTCGGCGATGTGGATGACATATTCCTCGGTGTCGAGGATGTTATGCGCGGTGTCCTTGTAGTCCGCGCCCTTGCGGCCGACGCTGATGGCGAGCATCGGCGGCTTCTGCGAGACGAAGGTGAAGGCGCTGAACGGCGCGAGGTTGAGCACGCCCGAGCGCGACAGGCTCGTCACCCAGGCGATCGGGCGCGGCACCACGATGCCGGTCATCAGCCGGTAGATGCGCTCGGCGCCGAGCTCGCTGGGGTCGATCCGCATCGATCAATCCGCCTTGATGTTGGCCTTGCGCACGATCGGAATCCATTTGGCGTCCTCGCGCGCGAGATAGGCCTTGAATTCGTCGGGCGTCATCGCGACGGCTTCGCCGCCGAGCTTCTCGAACTGGTCGACAACGGCAGGGTCCTTCAGGATCGCGGTCAGCGCCTCGTGCAGCTTGTCGACCACAGGCGCCGGCGTGCCTGCCGGCGCGAACAGGCCGGTGAAGGTCTGGCCGTCAAAATCCTTGTAGCCGAGCTCCGCGAAGGTGGGCACGTCGGGCAGCGACTTCAGGCGGTGCGGGCTGGTGACGGCGAGCGCGCGGAACAGGCCTGCCTTGATGTGCTGCAGGCTGACCGTGAGCTGGTCGAACGCGAACTGCACCTGCCCGCCCAAGAGATCGTTGACCGCAGGCGCATTGCCGCGATAGTGCGCGGTGACCCATTGCAGATCGAGGCTGGACTGCATCAGCTCGCTGAGCAGATGGTTGGTGGTGCCGGGGCCGGGCGAGGCCATCGTCAGCTTGCCCGGCTCGCGCTTGGCGAGGTCGATGAATTCCTTGAAATTCGTCGCCTGCACCGACGGATGAACCTCGAGCACCAGCGGCGTCATCGAGATCGTCGAGATCGGCAGGAAATCCTTCTTCCAGTTATAGGCGTCGCGCTTGTTGATCTCGGTCGCGAACAGCACCGGGCCGTTGGCGCCGACGAACAGCGTGTAGCCGTCGGGCGCGGATTTCGCGAAAGCCTCGCCCGCGATCATGCCGCCGGCACCCGCCTTGTTCTCGATGATGAAGGGCTGGCCGAGCTTTTCCTGGAGCTTGTCGGCGACGATGCGCGCGGCGCTGTCGACATTGCCGCCGGCCGGATAGGGCACGATCAGCTTGACGTTGCGCGACGGCCATTGCTGGCCGGACGCCGGTCCCGTCAGCATCGCCGCTGCGGCAGCGATGGCAATCCAGATTAATCTCATGTTAACCTCCCGGCGGCGCTTCCAATTTTACGTCGAATGCCCCTGACGTCGTACACGGCATCTCGATTCTGAGCGCAATCTCCAGATGCGCGCTTTACCTGTCGAGTGAATTGTGGCGTTCTTGTCCATATTATGGACAAGACGACCTCCGCGAAATCCGCCCGCCGCATGATTGAACCGCGACAGGGCGCGCAGGCGATCCGCCGCGCGCTCGCGGTGCTGCGCATTCTCGCCGCAGGCCGCGAAGACGGCGTGCCGCTGACCGAGGTGGTGCGGGCGACCGGCCTCACCCGCCCGACCGTGCATCGCATCGTCCACGTGCTGATCGAGGAAGGCATCGTCGAACGGCACGACCGAACCGGCCGCTACGCGATCGGCAATCAGGTGCCGGAGCTTGCGCTTGCACGGGCCCGGCCCTCGCGGCTGCTGATCGCCGCCAATCCGTCGCTGCAACGCGCCTCCACCGAGATCGGCGACACGCTGTTCCTGACGGTGCGGACCGGCAACGACACGCTGTGCGTCGATCGCAGGATCGGAATCTATCCGATCCAGGTGCTGTCGATCGAGGTCGGCGCGCGCCGGCCGCTCGGCGTCTCCAGCGCAGGCGTTGCCATCCTGGCCGCGATGCCGGCCCAGGACGCGCGAAAAATCGTCGCGGCCAACGAGAAGAGACTGGAGGCCTACCGGACCGACGCTGCGACGGTGCTGGGCCAGGTCACCGCCGCAAGACGGCTGGGATACGGCATGAGGGAGATTGGTCTCGTGCAGGGCACGAAATCGATCTCGACCTGGATCAAGACCCCCGACGGCCGCCCCGCTGCTGCCATGACCGTCTCCGCCGTTCGGACCAGGCTCGGCCCGCGGCGCGAACAGGAGGTCGCGGAGATTTTGCTGCGGGAGGCGCGGATCATCGAGCAGGCGATCCGGGGTTAGACCGCGCTGTCAATGGGCTGACGCAGCGCTCCGTTTTGTGGCACAAGAGCCGCCTCCGCCGACCGAGCAACGAGGCCCCGCATGCCCGCGCCAAAACCGCCCGCCTTCGAGACCCTGAGCCTGCATGCGGGCCAGCATCCGGATCCCGCGACCGGCGCCCGCGCGGTGCCGATCTACCAGACCACGTCCTACGTGTTCCAGGATTCCGACCACGCCGCCGCGCTGTTCAACCTCGAGCGGGCGGGCCACATTTATACGCGCATTTCCAATCCGACCACCGGCGTGCTCGAGGAACGGCTCGCGGCGCTGGAGGGCGGCGTCGGCGCGATCTGCACCGCGAGCGGCATGGCCGCGCTGCATCTCGCCATCGCCACGCTACTCAGTGCCGGCGACCACATCGTGGCTTCGTCCTCGCTTTATGGCGGCAGTATCAACCTGCTCACGCACACGCTGCCGCGCTTCGGTATCACGACGACGTTCGTGAAACCTCGCGAACTGGATCAATTCGGTTCGGCGATCCGGCCCAACACCCGCCTGGTGATCGGCGAGACCATCGGCAATCCCGGTCTCGAAGTGCTTGATATTCCGAAGGTGGCTGAGATTGCTCATAAGGCAAAGATCCCCCTGCTGATCGACAACACGTTCGCGACGCCCTATCTCAGCCGGCCGATCGAGCTTGGCGCCGATCTTGTCATGAATTCAGCCACCAAGTGGATCGGCGGGCACGGTATCGCCATCGGCGGCGTGCTCGTGGACGGCGGGCGCTTCGACTGGCGCGCCTCGGGCAAGTTTCCGGTCCTGACCGAGCCCTATGCCGGTTACCACGGCATCGTCTTCGAGGAGCAATTCGGGCCGGCGGCGTTCATCATGCGAGCGCGCACCGAAGGTTTGCGGGACTTCGGCGCCTGTCTCTCGCCGATGAACGCTTTTCAGCTTTTGCAAGGCGTCGAAACCCTCGGCGTCCGGATGGATCGCCACGTCGCGAACACCCATGCGGTGCTGGACTTTCTGTGCGCGAACAAGGCTGTCGAATGGGTGCTTCATCCCTCGCTGGAGAATCATCCGGACTATCAATTGGCCAAGCAGCTACTACCGCGGGGCGCGGGGTCCATCGTCAGTTTCGGCATCAGGGGTGGACGGCCTGCCGGAAAGAAATTCATCGAGTCTCTGCGGATGATCAGCCATCTGGCCAATGTCGGCGACGCCAAGACGCTGGTCATTCATCCCGCCAGCACCACCCATCAACAGATGGACGCCGATCAACTCAAGGCCGCCGGCATCGGTGAGGAGCTGGTGCGGCTGTCCGTCGGCATCGAATCCGCCGCGGACATCATGGATGACCTTGGACAGGCGCTCCGTGTTTCGCAGAAAGCTTGAGCCATGCAGTTGTCGGTGAACGGAGTTGAAGCATTCGTCGCCAGCGGCGGCCGGGAATTCGATGCTTCGCAACCGGCGATCGTGCTGCTGCACGGCGCTGGCTTCGATCATACCATTTGGGCGCTTCATAGCCGCTGGTTTGCGCATCATGGCTACGGGGTTCTGGCTCCCGATTTGCCGGGGCATGGCCGCTCCGCCGGGGCGCCTCTGCGCAGCATTGCGGAGATGGCCGATTGGACCGCGGCCTTGCTCGACAAGGCCGGCGTTAGCAACGCAAAGCTCGTCGGTCATTCCATGGGTTCGTTGATCGCATTGGAAACCGCCGCACGGCATCCCGCCAAAGTCTCCGCGCTGGGTCTGATCGGAACGGCAGCGGCGATGAGCGTCGGTCCCGATCTACTCAAGGCCGCAGAGGCCAACGATCATGCCGCCGTGGATATGGTCTCGATCTGGGGCCTTGGCTTCCGCGCTGAATTGGGCGGGAGTCTCGCGCCCGGCTTGTGGATGCATAGCGGCGCGCAACGGGTGCTTGAACGGTGCCGGCCCGGCGTTCTGTTCAATGACCTTTCGGCCTGCAACGCCTACCAGGATGCACTGGCCGCGGCGGCCACGATCACAGTGCCGACCACGTTGGTGTTGGGTGAGCGCGACATGATGACCCCCATACGAGCCGGCAAGGCGCTGGCTGCGGCGCTGCCGAATGCGCGCACCGTGGTACTGCCCGGCGCAGGTCACATGATGATGGTGGAACGACCGGACGAGCTGCTGGGTGCATTGCAGGCGTGAGTACAGCTCAGACCGCCGCCGCCCTCGCCGGCGTAACGTTGACCGCCAGCTTGCCATAACGGTCCTTGAAGGCTTCCGTATCGATCTCCTCAAGCTGGATCGCGCCGCTCATCACGCCTGCTTTCCAGGCCTCGTGCTCGGGATCGCTGCGGAATTCCGGCATCACTTCCTTTGCGAACAATTCGAGCGAGTCGCAGATGTGCTCATGCGTGTTCTTGCCGGCCTGATTGAGCAATATCACCTGGTCGATGTGCGAGCTGCGGAAGCGCCGCAGCTTTTTGCGAATGGTTTCCGGCGAGCCGATCAGGCCGCCGCGCAGCGCGGCCTCCTGTGCCTCCGGATTATCGCGCTTCCACTTTTTGTATTCGTCCCACATGTTCACCGTGCCAGGTGCGGGACGTTGACGATTCAGCGATGCGCCATAGAAGCGAAGCGCGAATTGGAAGAACGTCGCGCCGTCCGCGCGCACCCTCGCCTCCTCGTCGGTTTTGGCGCACATGAAGAACGACACCAGCGCCATGTTCGGGTTTATCTCGTAGTCCGCGAGTTTCTTCAGCCGCTTTGTGATCGCATTGTAGTAGGCGTGCACCCAGGCATGCGCCGCATCCGCACTGACAAACTGGAAGCCGAGCGCGCCGAACCCGTTCTGCCCCGCGCGTTCAATGGTGGGAAGTTGCGAACACGCCATCCACAGTGGCGGGTGCGGTTTCTGCACCGGCTTAGGCACCACGTTTCGAAGCGGAATGTCGAAATACTTGCCGTGATGTTCGCTGCCCGAATCCTTGAACATCGGGAAGATGGCGCGCACGGCCTCCTCGAACACTTCTTTTTTGGTTTCCATGTCGCGCCCGAACGGCGTCAGTTCGGTGATCGAGGCGCTTTCGCCCATCCCGAATTCGACGCGTCCGTTGCTGAGAAGATCAAGCACCGCGACGCGCTCGGCGACGCGAGCGGGATGGTTGGTGGTGAGCTGGAAAATACCATGGCCAAGCCGAATTTTCCTGGTGCGCTGGCTGGCCGCGGCGAGAAACGATTCCGGCGATGGCGAATGCGAATATTCCTCGAGAAAATGATGCTCGACCACCCAGGCGTAGTCGTAACCTAGCCGGTCCGCGGTCTCCAACTGCGTCAGGGCATCCTGGTAAAGCTTGAGTTCGTCGCCGGATTGCCATGGCCGCGGCAGTTGCAGCTCATAGAAGATGCCGAACTTCATGACTTTTCTCCCGCGAACTGCTTGTCGACCTCAGTTTATTCGCGTTCGGTGCCGAGTCCAGCAGTCCCAATTTCCGCGCCGCGGAAGGCAGCTTGCGCCGGCCGCACGAATGGTTAGCTTTGCGGGCGCTGAGTCGTGGCACCCGTGCGCGACTTCCTCCCTCGAGAACTTATGCCCACATTCACTCCGCATCAGGAATCCGCGCTGAAAGCTGTGGCCGCGTGGCTGAAGGCAAAACCTGGCAGAAACGGCACCCCGCCGATCTTCCGGCTGTTCGGCTACGCCGGCACCGGAAAGACAACGTTGGCGCGCCACATCGCGGACGAGGTCGATGGCGAAGTGAAGTTCGCCGCATTCACGGGGAAGGCGGCGCTGGTGATGCGGAATAAGGGGTGTGACAACGCCTCGACCATCCACTCGCTGATCTACCGTGCACGCGAATCCGGGGTGGAACAGCCGAGCTTTGAACTATGGGACGATGCGCCGGCATCGAAAGCGAAGCTGATCGTCATCGATGAGTGCTCGATGGTCGACGCGGAGCTTGGCCGTGACCTGATGTCTTTCGAATGTCCGCTGCTGGTGCTCGGCGATCCCGCGCAGTTGCCGCCGATCCAGGGCGGCGGCTTTTTCACCGACAGCGAACCGGACGCGATGCTTACTGAAGTTCATCGCCAGGCGCAGGACGACCCAATAGTGCGGATGTCGATGGACGTGCGCGAAGGCCGCGCGCTTGACGTCGGCCGTTACGGCGAAAGCGAGGTGGTGTTGCGTGCCGAGCTCGATCCGGACCGCGTCATGACCGCGGACCAGGTGCTGGTCGGTCGCAACAATACCCGGCGGGCCTACAACATGCGGGTCCGGCAGAAGCAAAAGATCGATGATCCCTTGCCCGTCGCCGGCGACAAGCTGGTCTGCCTTCGCAACAATCGGAAAAAAGGTCTCTTCAACGGCGGTCTCTGGCGCGTGAAGTCGCGCGCGCAGTCCAAATCGAAAATCATCACCATGCGGCTGTCCCCCGACGAAGACTTCGGCCACAAGGTCACGAAAGTCTCTGTGCGCGGCGACTGTTTCGGCGGCGGCATCGAGGCTATCCCTTGGGAGGAGCGCAGGCCCTACGACGAGTTCGACTACGGCTACGTGCTGACCGTGCACAAGTCGCAGGGCTCGCAATGGGACGACGTGGTGCTGTTCGACGAGAGCTTTGCGTTCCAGGACAGCAGGGCCCGTTGGCTCTACACCGGCATTACGAGGGCCGCGAAGCGGCTGAGCGTGGTGGTCTAGCCAACGTCCCGTTCACCAAGTCGTGTGCAGCCGGAGGTAACAACCTCCGCCCTGCCCCGTATCTTGGGACGGCGGGCCAGGCAGCCGATTGCGAATGGCCACTGCTGTTCTAAACTGCGCCTCAATGCGCCAATCCTGAGAGGAACCGATGTCCCGCAGCCGCTTCAATCGCTTCGCTTGCTACGCCACAGCCATTGGCGCCTTGGCAATAACCGCCCTGGTTGCCGCCCCATTGCGGGCCGCGGAAGACGCCGTGGTGATCCCAGCTCCGGCGATAGACGCCCAGCCATCTGAGGGCATCCAGACTGCCGTGATCGCCGGTGGGTGCTTCTGGGGTGTGCAGGGCGTTTTTCAGCATACTTCGGGGGTAGTGAACGCCGTTTCCGGGTACGCCGGCGGCAGCAAGGCGAGCGCGAATTACACGATGGTGTCCAGCGGCGGCACCGGCCATGCCGAGGCTGTGGAGATCAAGTACGACCCGAAGAAGATCAGCTACGGAAAAATCCTGCAGATATTCTTTTCGGTAGTGCACGATCCGACGCAGCTGAATCGGCAGGGACCGGACACGGGCCCGCAATACCGTTCTGCCATCTTCACGAAAACCGAAGAGCAGAAGAAGGTCGCCGAGGCCTATATCGACCAGCTAAATGCGGCCAAGGTTTACAAAAAGCCGATCGTCACCAAGGTAGGGCCGTTGGAGGCATTTTACACCGCCGAGGCGTATCACCAGGATTATCTTACGCTGCACCCGACCCAGCCTTATATCGCCTATAACGATCTTCCCAAGATCGAGAACCTGAAGAAGCTGTTCGCAGCCAACTACGTGGAAAAACCCACTCTGGTGAGCAGCGCGAAGGTCACCAACTAAGCGAGGGGGGACCAGGTCAATCCGCGCCGTGAAGGAGGCTCCATGTCCGACACCAAGACGATCGCTGACAAGGTCGAAAAAACCGAGGCCGAGTGGCGCAAGGAACTGACGCCGATGCAGTATGCCGTGCTGCGCGAGAAGGCGACAGAGCGGCCGTTCTCCGGCGAGTACGAGCATGAGCGGCGGCCGGGTACGTACGTTTGCGCCGGCTGTGGGCAGACGCTGTTCGAATCCGACGCCAAGTTCGACTCGGGCTGCGGTTGGCCGAGTTTCACCGCTCCGGCAGTTGAGAGTCATGTCGAGGAGGAGCGTGATATCACGCACGGCATGATCCGTACCGAGGTTCTATGCTCGAAGTGTAGCGGTCATCTCGGCCATGTGTTCGAGGACGGTCCCGGCCCGACCGGTTTGCGGTACTGCATCAACTCGGCGGCGCTAAAGCTCGAGCCTAAGTAAACGAGGGGTTCCCTCGCTGGAGTCGGCCGGCGGAATATGCTTTTCTTAGACCGCCGCGGCTGAATTCATCCGCCCGCCGGCCGGTTTGAAGGGTATTATGTCGCTCGGAACGATATTGATCATCATCGTGATCATCTACCTGCTGGGTGGCGTCAGTGGCCGTTTCGGAGGGTACGGTTACGGGCTGGGCCACTCCGGGATGGGGATCGGCGGCGTGGTTCTCGTGGTGCTCCTCGTGCTGGTCCTGCTTCGCAAGCTTTAGCCGCGATAAGCCATTGATTCCGCAAGGCTAAAATGTCCCCGGGCGGTTCCTACCGCTGATTCATCATCAGGCCGTTCTGGAGTCGCATTTCCGTCAAACGAGCCTATATTAAAGACTGTCCTGAAATGACGTGTGCCGGCGCCGCCGCCAGTTGGGCCCGCCCGCGCGATCCGTTCGCGGTTCTTGATCGCGTTCTCACGAAAAAAGATCAGAGGTCCCTGACCATGGCTTCCTTTAGCTTCAATACTGCTGCCGAATTATTCCCCGCCGCGATCCGCAAGAAAAAGCGGGCGGGTTTCGCGTATCGCCGATTTGGCACCGCGGCCGAAGCAGTTCGCTTCGCCATCGAGGAGTTACCGGCCGATTCGCTGAACGGCGCCTATCTGCAGGTCGACGAAGCGCGCTTCGATCAGAGCGGCATCCGTACACTGTATGAGAGCCAGGAATTTCCGCTGCCGCGCCGCCCCCGTGCGCCGGAGCCGGCGCCGGATTCCGAAAAAGCCGACGCGAACGCGGCTTAACTTCCCGAACTGGGTTACGCGCCCTCCGTAACCTCCGAGGGCGCGTTTTTCTTGCAAGCTACCCCTGCATCCATCGATTGGGCTGGTCCGGTTAGAGCTGCTTGTTCATCCAGCGGCGCAATATGCGGACATTGCGCATGTTGGCACGAAACAGGACGTCGAATGCGTCGCCCGCAACCGGGACGGCACCCACGACACCCTGGATCGCGACGTTGCCGAGCATCCGGGCGGTGATGTGCCAGGGCGCGCCTAAAGCTCGCGCTTCGCGCACCAGCCAAAGGGACAGCGCCGTTGAAATGATGTCCCCGATCACGGGGACCAACCCGATGATGCCGTCGATGCCATAGCGGATCTTGGTGCCCGGCAAGATAAACGCGACGTCGAGAAGCTTCGCGATCGCGTCCAGCCGCGCGAGGCGCTGCTCACGCGTCAGCTTGCCAAACGGATTACTCGCCGCACCTCCTAAGTTGAAAGCAAAGCCGTGCGATGGGCGATGCAATGATTCCGGCGGGATCTCTCGGCCATCCTGATCGATGATCGGCCCGCGGCCCTCACCAGTAAACGGCGCGCGCGAAAACTTCCGCGAACCGTCGGTCCGGGAGCGAGCGCGGTTGGGAATTAGAATCTCTTCGTTCGACATCGCCATCACATGGCAACGCAGAACCTCGGCGCAAGTTGCGTCATGCGGTCGCGGCAATCCACCATCGCTTGCCTTTAGACTGTGGCCGGTCTGACCGCCTCATGGGATAGCCACGACGAAATCGTCGCGGGAACAAAACCGACCAGGCCGTACAGGATGAATTGAAGCGCGCCGCTCTCCTGGCCGCGCGAGCCATAAAGGAGCTCCGCGGCGAAGAAGGCAAGTACACCGACGATCAGCATCCGCGCGACCGGTCCAATGCGTTCGACGTGGCAGAGGATATCGTCGACCGCCGCCATCATCAGGACGGGCAGGATGCCGAACAGATAGCTGTATTGCAGCGTCTTGGCGAAAACCACGAAGAGCTTTTTTATTTCGCCAAAGTCGGTCTGAGTCCAGTAACCCGACATATAGGTAGTGGCGAACAGCAGAAGGAACCCGCCGAGCAGCGGCCCCACCGCCGCAAAGATCAGATACCGCTTCATGCTCCACTCGCTCAACTCTTGCAGGGCGGTGACGAGACACTGCTACGTACTTACTCGCCCCAAACTCCAAATGCATCGTTGAAGGCGCGCTCGCCCGGAGCGCCCTTTTCGATGGCAATGATCGCGCGGCGCTGGTTGACATAGACCAACGGCACGTCGAACCATGAACGCTCCTTCAAGAGTTGAAGATTACGCGCGCGATCGGCATCGACATTCGACAAGCCGACCAAGAAGAAACCGTCCGTCACCTTGACCGCTAGACCCGCCAGCGGGGTACCGCGCGCCTGCTCGTTCGATTTCATCAGGATACCCGGCACGTTGCCGACGCCGCCGCCAGTGAAATCGGAGGGCAGCACAAACGTCAATTCGGCGGTGTGGCTGGCGGGGAGAGAGGTGTCGGTGTTGCGGCGAAAGGACATCGTCATCTTGAATTTGCGATCCGGAATTTCGATGTCCGCCCGTACCGAGAGGTCCGGCTTCTGACCGGCCGCCGCCTTCACCTGTTCGGTGCGCCAGATTACGGACCCGACATACTGCTTGCCCTTTGGATCGGATGGATCCTCGTCATAGAGCACCACGCGTTGGGCCACTGGCGCCGTCTGCTCCGTCGAGGATGGCTGGCCGACACGATCGGGGATCTTCGGCTTGCTGAGTGGGGAACTGTCCTTGGGCGCTTCCACCACCGCGGGGGACGGCTTGAAGAGACTACTGATGGATGTCACCACCGACTTTCCCCACAGGATCCCGGCACCCACCAGGATCAAAACCACGCCAACCGCAATGGCGCTCTTGAACGGGAATACCGCGCCCGTTCGGACCCTTTTCTTCGGCTCGCCATTCGTCGGCGCGCGCGGTCGCGAGGCCAGCGCCGGAGGCGCGTAGCGTTCGGCCTCCTCCACAGACTCGTCATACGAATACGGCGCGTCCGGATCTGCGCCGCGATTTTCCATGCCCGGCTCGACCCGGTCGAACTCCGGCGAGGGCGATGGCACGCTGGCATAGGTTTTTCGGGCCGACCGGCTGGCCTGGGCTGCTGCGCGGCCAAGATCGTCGGCATCCGCGGCGATGTCGCGGAAGCCTCGCATGGCGGGCGCCGTGTTGTTGTCGGCGCCGCGTCGCGGCACGGCTGCGTCAGCACGAAGGCTGCGCTCCGGCCGTTCTTCCTGACGGGCCGGCGCACGCGAACGCGGCGGAGCCTCACCAGGCTTCGCGCCTGGCCGCGTGGTGGCCCGGAATGCATCTCCGGCGCGGGCGCGGTCGCCGCCTCCTCCACCGCCCCCTCGGGCCGTGGTGTCGCGGGCGCGTTGGGCAGCCTCGGACTCTACCTTGCGCACGGCCTCTTCCAGCGCCAGCCGCTCGCGGGTAATCTCGGACTCGCTGAGCGGCGGGTCCACCCCGCGCAGCTGCGCGATCAACGCGGCGCGGGCTCGCTCATAGAGGGCACGCCTGCTCTCGCCGGGAGCACTGGGGTCCAGTCCGGCGATGGCACGAGCGATCAGCGGATAGTAGTCAGCCATCTCTGTTCAACATTGCGGGCTTCCCAGGAACATCTCGTTAAGCCTCGAACGGATTCTGTACCAGAATAGTATCCTCGCGTTCCGGGCTGGTTGTAAGCAAGGCGACGGGGCAGCCCACCATTTCCTCCACACGCCTGACGTATTTTATGGCTTGGGCCGGCAGATCAGCCCAGGAGCGGGCATTTGCCGTCGGTTCTTTCCAGCCCTCGATTGTCTCATAAATCGGCACGACCCGGGCCTGCGCGCCTTCGCCGGCGGGCAGATGGTCGATTTCCTTGCCGTCCAGCCGATAGCCCACGCAGACCTCGATCGTTTCGAAACCGTCGAGGATATCGAGCTTGGTCAGCGCCAGGCCGCTGATGCCGCAGGTCCGCACCGTTTGCCGCACCAGCATGGCGTCGAACCAGCCGCAGCGCCGTTTGCGCCCGGTGTTGACGCCAAATTCCTTGCCGCGGCGGCCGATCTCCTCCCCGATCCCGTCGTGCAGTTCCGTTGGGAACGGACCTTGGCCGACGCGGGTGGTGTAAGCCTTGCAGATCCCGAGCACGTAGCCGACGGCCCCCGGACCCATCCCGGTTCCAGTGGCGGCCTGCGCTGCCACCGTGTTGGACGAGGTCACGTACGGGTATGTTCCGTGGTCGACGTCCAGCAACGCGCCTTGCGCACCCTCGAACAGAATGCGCTTGCCCTCGCGGCGCTTGCCGTCCAGCAGCCGCCACACTGTTTCGGCGTAAGGCAGAAGCTGCGGCGCAAGCAGGGTCAGCTCCTTCAAGATCACGGACCCATCGAGTTCCGCAAGATTGAGCCCGCGGCGAAGTGCATTGTGATGCGCCAGCAGCCGGTCGATCTTGTGCGGCAACGTATCCAGATCGGCCAAGTCCATCAGCCGGATGGCGCGGCGACCGACCTTGTCTTCATAGGCTGGACCGATTCCACGCCGCGTCGTGCCGATGGCGGTAATCGCGTTCGATGACTCCCTCAACGCGTCGAGTTCGCGATGGAGGGGCAGGATCAGCGTGACGTTTTCGGCAACACGCAAATTCTCGGAGCTGACGGCAACGCCCTGTCCCCTCAGCTTGGCGACTTCCTCGAGGAAGGCCTGAGGATCGACCACCACGCCATTGCCGATCACCGAGAGCTTGGAAGGACGCAATACGCCGGACGGCAACAGCGCGAGCTTGTAGGTTTCACCGTTGATGACTAGCGTATGGCCAGCATTGTGACCGCCCTGGAATCGGACAACGATGTCGGCCTGCTCCGACAGCCAGTCGACGATCTTGCCCTTTCCTTCGTCGCCCCACTGAGCGCCGACGACGACAACATTGGCCATTCGCGAGTATTTCCCTCTGCAACCATAAACGCACGAACATGACCAGTCCGGAAAACCGGCATTCCAGATCCCAGGATCATGCACCCAGCCAAATCACGGCCGGGGCCGCTCGCATGCGAGGCACACAACCGGATAAAGGAAGCGGCCTATCGAAGCAAGCAAAACGGGGGTTTGCCGCCATTCCGAATGACGATCAACCCCTTGATATCCCCTGAAAATTTGTGTCGGGAGAATGGCAGAGCAAGGGGACCAGAGGTTGAATGCGGCCGTCCAACACCAATGATGCGATCAAGCCTGACCAGGCCAAATGAGGCCTGCACAGCAGCAACTCGCCCGGGCGACAATCGCGGAGCATCGAGGATGTCCAAATCAACCCCCGCCACGTCGGCGCTGACCAAGCTCGGAATCAAGTTCGTGCTGCACACCTACTGCTACGATCCCGACGCAGAGCGCATTGGGATGCAGGCGGCCGAGGCGCTTGGGATCGAACCGCAGCGGATGCTCAAGACCTTAATGGCGGAGGTCGATGGCAGGCCGGTGTGTGCTGTAGTGCCGTCCGATCGCGAACTGAGCATGAAGAAGCTTGCGGCCGCGTTCGGCGGCAGGGCTGCGAGCATGTTGCGACCTGCCGATGCCGAACGCTTGAGCGGATATCATGTCGGCGGCATCAGCCCGTTCGCGCAGAAAAAGCGGGTACCGGTCGCGATCGATGACACCGTGTTGGTTCAGCGCAGCGTGTTTCTGAATGGTGGAAGGCGCGGATTGCAGATTGAACTCGATTCCAACGATGCGATCGCGTCCCTGGATGCGATTGTGCAGCCGCTGACGGGCTGAGAATGCCTTCGGGGCGGCATCGCCTGCCCCTTGAGGCAGGCGGATGCCTTGGTGACAAGTCAGGCTGCGAGCGCGGTCCGTTCGGTGGATTTCAGCCGGGCCGGCTTTCCACCGGGCGGATTCCGAGGCGAGTGATCGAGGCTCGACAGCGCCTCGAGGATATCGTCGATGGAGACGGTGCGTCTTGCTCCCGGTATGGCGCGCAAGGATGGGCAGGAGGTGACGGCGGCTGCATCCGATGCCCAGGAAGCCAGGATAGCCCGTTTCTCTGCTCGCGACAGGGTCGTGTCCGCCAACACATCCCGGGGATGATCGAAAACCGAACCGGGATGTAAAATGGCATTAAGGTCGTACACATTTTCATCAAAGCTGCGGTCTAAATCGCTCATGTCGTCCTCCTCAACACCTCCTCTGTGGGACGGCAAACCACTTAGAAAATACCCCACCCAGTTCAAGAGCCCATCCAAAAATTTTGATGGGCTAGTTAACCGAGCCGGGCGCAACGTCCGTCCGCGGGCGGCAAAAAAATCTCCTCCTCTGCTTGAAACCGATTTGCGTTTTTCTAAGTTTTTATCCGCCGTGACACGCGGCCCGAGCGCCTCTCGGGGGCTCGGCTGAGAAGGACGCCGGCGGTGTCCGGTGCCTACTCGTACCCATCTTGCTCAATGGAGGATTTGGCTATGAGAACCTACGACTTCACCCCCCTCTGGCGGTCGACCATCGGCTTTGACCGCTTCTTCGATCTGGTAGACGCCGCGCAGCACGCGGGCACTGAAGACAATTACCCGCCCTGCAACGTTGAGCGGCTTGGCGAAGACCGGTATCAGATTTCGCTAGCGCTGGCGGGCTTTGGTCCGGATGAGATCGCCATCACTGCGGAGCAGAACGTGCTGACCGTCGAAGGCCAGAAGGCTGAAAGGCCCCAGCGCGAGTTCCTCTACCAGGGTATCTCGTCGCGACCGTTCAAGCGCCAGTTCAACCTGGCCGACTATGTTCAGGTCAAGGGCGCGCAATTCGACAACGGCATGTTGAAGATCGAACTGGTCCGTGAAATTCCGGAGGCGATGAAGCCGCGCCGGATCGCGATCAACGGCTCGAACGCTGGCAACGTGCAGGAGATCGAGACCAAGGCGGCCTAACCGCCGGATGGTCGAAAGCCCCGTCGCCTGCCGCTGCGGGGCTTCTTTCCTTTTCTGGTGAGACCTGAGTCTTCGCGGCTGCCGCATGGTCGGGATGCGTCCTGTGGCATTGATACCGCGCGAAAATCGGTGTCTGTGATCGGGCCGGGCATTCCCGGCCCGATTGCCGAGATCGGGCGGGGTGACGGCGTCGTCGAACCAGGTCAACAGCCGCCGTGCCTGCCTCCGAACGAATTCCTGGCAACGCTCCACGTCGCCAGTGGCTCGTGAATCAGCCCTATCTGCTGCTGGCCATCACCGCCCTGTGCTGGGCTGGCAACGCCGTGGTCGGCCGCCTTGCGGCCGGGCATATTCCGCCGGTGACCCTGTCATTTCTGCGCTGGTCGCTGGCGTTTCTCATCATTCTTCCGCTCGCCTGGAAACATCTCGTGCGCGACTGGGCAGCCATCCGCGCTGCGCTCGGCATCATGGTGGTTCTTTCGATTACCGGCATCGGCTTGTTCAACACGATGCAGTACTGGGCTCTGGAACATACGGAGGCGCTGAACACGCTGTTGCTGCAGTCTGCCGGGCCGTTGTTCGTCGCGGTGTGGTCGCTGATCCTGCTGGGCGACCGGCTCACGCCAGCGCAGGCCGCCGGAATTGTGCTGTCGCTTACGGGCGTGCTTGTCATTCTGCTGCGTGGCGACCTGACGACGCTCGCCAATATCGAGTTCAACAAGGGCGACCTCATCTTCACCGTAGCACTGGCCATCTTCGGCCTGTACTCGGTACTTTCCTTGAAGCGCCCGGACATTCATGGCCTGTCCTTTGTCGGCTTCACCTTCGGTTGTGGCGCCGCATCGCTCATTCCGTTGCTGGTTTTCGAATTATGGTCGCGGCCCCTGATGCAGCTCGACACGCCGAACCTGCTGACGCTGTTTTACGTGGCCGTGTTTCCCTCCACACTCGCGTATCTATGTTTCAATCGCGGCGTGCAGTTGATCGGCGCCAACCGTGCGGCGCCGTTGTTTCATGTGGTGCCGGTGTTCGGGTCCGTGATGGCGATGGTATTTCTCGGCGAGCGACCTCAGCTATTCCACTTCATCGGATTTGCGCTGGTGCTGATCGGCGTTTTCGTGGCGTCGCGGAAGCCACGCCGTGCGCTATAGGGTTTGCCGCTGTCATGCTGCGCTAAAAAGGATGGTTGGGTCAGATGCACGATAAGGCTTCAGTTTCAGTCGTCGCGCCATCCCCCGTCGAACGCGGGAGCGCACCGCCGAGCCGCCTGCGACGCTATCTTTCACTTGATGATTTCGAGCTAACTGCCCGTCGTCGGCTGCCGAAATTCCTCCACGGTTATATCGCCGGCGGCGCGGAAAGCGACGCCGCCGTTCGCGACAATCGCCGGGCCTTCGATGAATACGGATTTGTTCCGCGCGTGCTGAACGACGTGTCAGGCCGCGATCAGACCACCACCCTGTTCGGCAGAACCTATGCCGCGCCATTCGGAGTGCCGCCGATGGGCTCAGCGGCGCTGTGCGCTTATCGAGGAGACATTGTGCTCGCGCGCGCCGCAGCGGCGATGAATGTGCCGATGGTGCTCAGCGCCTCCTCCTTGATCACCCTCGAGGACGTGAGGCGCGAAAATCCGGCAGCCTGGTACCAGGCCTATCTTGCAGGCGACGCCGCGCGCATCGAGCCACTGGTGGATCGGGTAGCCTCCGCCGGCTACGAAACCTTCGTGATCACCGCGGACGTGCCCGTCCCGCCAAACCGCGAGAACAACATCCGCAACGGTTTCCAGATCCCGCTTGCAACACGCCGCGGGTCGCCTGGGATACCGTGATCCATCCGCGTTGGCTGTTCGGCACCTGGCTGCGCACGCTGGCCAACTATGGCATGCCGCACTTTGAAAACATGGATGCGCAGCGTGGCCCGCCGGCGCTTTCCAAAAACCTGATGCGCAACATCGGAACGCGCGACCAGCTGGCCTGGAAGCATGTGGAACTCATCCGCCGCCGCTGGAAGGGCAAGCTGGTGGTGAAGGGCCTGATCGCACCTGGCGACGCGCGCATTGCCCGCGAGAGCGGCGTCGATGGCGTCATCGTTTCCAATCACGGCGGGCGTCAGCTCGATCACACGGTATCTTCATTGCGCACCTTGCCGGAGATATCGGCACAAGCCAACGGCATGACCGTGATGCTGGACGGCGGGATCAGGCGCGGCACCGATGTTATCAAGGCGCTGGCGCTCGGCGCGCATTTCGTCCTCATCGGTCGCCCCTTGCTATACGCAGCCGTCGTTGCCGGTGAAGCGGGGGTGCAGCGAGCCCTCACGCTGCTCAAAGACGAGATCGATCGCGACATGGCGCTGCTGGGCGTCCGAAGCATCAGCGAGATTTCATCAGACCTGGTCCGGCGAATATTGCCCGAGCCCCACCGTGGTCCGTGAAGAAGAACCGCGGCTTGAAATGGCATCTTCACAGCCACTTCGGCTGCGAACTTCAGCCTCTGAATTTGCTGTAGGACTCGGCGGTAGCGATGATGACGTGCTCGGCGCATCCGTTCTGCCGATGCGGGTCGCTGAGGCGTTCATAGTCCGGCGAAGTCATCATATCGATGAACGCCGCTACGGATGGGTAGTAAACCAGCGCCACATAATGCCATTGATTTCCTGCCTGCGTACCAAGAGCCACGGCCTTCGCCTCCCCGGTCCATAGCAAGGTTCCGCCGCGCGCCTTGATCATCGGCACTGTGATCGCGCTATAGCGTAGATAAGCGTCCCAGCCGCTGCCATCGCCATCGAGCGAGCGTTCGCGGAAGCGCATCAGGTTCACCATCACGACGGGGTCGTTACGGTTGATCTCTTGAAGCCCTTCAATGTTCAGCAGATCCACTGCCATGCCGCTTCTCCCCATTTGATGGGGGGCACTGTAGCATCGTGGGCGAGGCAGTATGGTGCCCGTTTTCGCTGTCAGGCGAGCAGCCGCGGCTGTTTCACCTCGTCCGCTCTGTGCTGGTGCTCGCGGGTGTGATCATTGCCTCGCGGCAGGCGTCGGCGCGGCACAGTCTCCGCCAAGCTGGTCCTAAGCTGCTCGGACCTTGGCAAGGAAGCCGTCAAGTGCATTGCGCAACATTCCGGACTGGTTCTCAAGTTCGCGCGCGTTCGACAGCACCTCGGATGCCGCAGAGCCGGTCGCCCCGGCGGCCGTGGTCACGCTGCCGATATGGGCGCTGATCTCGCTAGATCCGGCGGCTACCGACTGGATGTTGCGCGCGATCTCGCGGGTCGCATCGCCCTGCTGATCCATAGCCGTGGAAATGCTCACGGTGATTTCGCTCATCTGACCGATGGTCTCGGTGATTCCGCTGATCGCTGCGACCGCGTCGCTGGTGGAGGCCTGCATCGCGGCGACCTGAGCCGATATCTCCTCGGTGGCTTTGGCCGTCTGGTTGGCGAGCGCCTTTACCTCGGAGGCAACGACGGCGAAGCCGCGCCCGGACTCCCCGGCACGGGCCGCTTCGATAGTAGCGTTCAGCGCGAGCAAATTGGTCTGCGCGGCGATGGAGTGGATCAGCTTGACCACTTCCCCGATCTTCTCAGCCCCGGTGGACAATACCTGGACGGTGGCATTGGTGCGCTCGGCATCCCCCACCGCCTTGCTGGCGATCTCGCTGGAGCGCGTCACCTGCCGCGAAATCTCGGCCACCGAGCTGGACAATTCCTCGGCAGCCGCCGCAACCGTCCCGACGTTATTCGAAGCGCTTTCGGATGCCGCCCCAACCGTGGCTGCGCGCGCACTGGCCTCGCTGGCGGTCGTCGTCATCGATTGCGCGGTAGTCTGCATTCCCGCCGCCGCCGTGGTCACTGAACGAACGATGCCGTCGACGCTGCGCTCAAAGTCGTTGGCGAGGGTTTCCATCGCGGTGCGGCGCTCGGCGAGCGCGCGCCCCTGCGCGTCGGCTTCGGTCTTTCCGATGCCGCGTAGGCTTGATGCATTCTCCCTGAACACCGCGACCGTCGCTGCCATCGCACCGACCTCGTCGCCCCGGCCAAGTCCGGGAATTTCCGTCTCCAGCTCGCCATCTGCCAGAGCCCGCATGCGCGCGGCAAGTTGACCGAGGGGGGCACCGACACCCCGCCCGATCATCCAGGCCATGCAGCCGGAGCTTATCGCTAGCGCCGGGATAGCCAGGCTCAACATTCCTGCATTCAGCGCCTCGCGCTGGATCAGATACGTCGCGAGAGCCCCTGCCAGGCAAAGACCGAACATGGCCAAGCCCACGCAAATGCCGAGTTTAGGGGCAATCTTCAGGTCATTCAGCTTCACGGGGCATCTCCGGGAGTGGCGGGCGATTGGCGGATCGATTCGCAACAAGTTATAGTCGCAGCCTTTAGCGCTTGGTTACGACGCCCACGTAGAAGTACCGGATGCGATGCCTCGATTTCAGGCAACGGCATCACGCGAGGACTCGTTGGGCACGCTGAAGGGGCGGCTCGACCGCTCGCGGCCTAACCAACACCGAAACCTAAAATCGGGAGAAAAATAATGCCGAAATTCAGGGTCGTGACGCCGAAAGGCGCGAGTTTCACGGTCGCCGGCGGCGGTTACGGGTTTGAACAGGAAGCGCTCGATCCGATCGGCGCCGAGATCGTCGAAGCGCCCGCCAACGAGGCGGAATTCATCGAGGCCGCGAAGAACGCCGACGCGATCTATGCCAAGGGGCTCCCGATCTCCGGGAAGATCATCGACAGCCTTGAAAATTGCAAGGTCATCACGCTCGGCACCGTCGGGGTGGATAGCGTCGATGTCAAAGCCGCGACCGCGCGCGGGATTCCCGTCACCAATGTACCGGACACCTTCATCGAGGAAGTTGCCGACCACGCCATGATGCTGCTGCTCGCCGGATTTCGCCGGCTGGTCGAACAGGACAAGATGGTACGGCAGGGCCGCTGGACCGAAGGCCGGCCGGCGCTCCTCAAGATACCACGCTTGATGGGGCAAACGCTCGGCTTCATTTCGTTCGGCCGGGTGGCGCGCGCGCTGGCCAAGCGGGCGGCGCCGTTCGGGCTACGCATGATGGCCTATGATCCCTTCATCTCGGAGACCCTGATGTCCGATCATGGCGTGCTTCCGGCAACCTTGTCGGAGGTGCTTTCACGGTCCGATTTCGTCTCAATGCACGCGCCGGCCCGCCCTGAAGTCCACCACATGATGGGCGAGACCCATTTTCGCCAAATGAAACCAAGCGCGATCTTCATCAACACCGGGCGGGGAGCGACGGTGAACGAAGAGGCGCTGATCAAGGCGTTGCAGGAAGGCTGGATTTCGCACGCCGCGCTGGACGTTCTTGAAAAAGAACCTCCCTCCCACAACAACCCCATGCTGAGCATGGAGAACGTGACCTTGACGGCCCACGTCGCCTCCGCCTCGGCACGCTTCGACGAAGCGCGCAAGCGCCGCGTCGGCTACGAATTGTCACTGGTCCTCTCCGGCATGTGGCCGGTAAGCTGCGTCAATCCGTCGGTGCTGCAAAATTCAGCGCTTCGGCGCTGGCAGCCGGTCAGCATGGAGCGAGGCCCGAACAGCTAGCATTTTCGTTTCCCGTCGCTATCTTCTATTCGCTGTTCGTCGATTACTATGTGTCCTCGGTCACCGGCGCGGTTGAGGAGTGACCGAGTTCAAGGTTTGCGGGTGCGATAGTCGCCAAACGTTGTATCGCGCTGGTCAAGCTGCTGCTTGACGCTCCCGCCATCACGGCGGAACGATCCCATGTAGGCGCGGCTGGCTTCGGTTGTGAAGGCCAGCGCCTGGATCTCCGTCCCCGCCCGCATCGCCGCGCGCGCACCCATGATCTCCATGGCCCGGTGGACCGAGCGCTTGTTGAGCTGCTGCAATTCTACCGGCACCTTGGCGGCGCGCTCGGCGAAGTCGAGCGTCCGTTGCTCAAGCTCCTCAAGCGGAAACGAACGGGTTGCAAATCCCCATTCGGCGGCCTCACGACCCGACATTGCGTCGCCAGTGAGCATCAGCTCCATCGCGCGGCGCATACCGATCAGCCAGGGATGATATTGCATGTCGGGCGGGCTCATCAGCCGCACGGGCGGGTAGCCGATTTGCGCATCGTCAGCGACGTAGACGATATCGCAGGCGGTTGCGAGTTCGGTGCCGCCGGCCAGACAATACCCGTGCACCTGCGCGACTACCGGCTTGGCGAGATCCCACATCGAAAACCAGCCTTCGACCACATGGCGCGACCATTGTCCCGGTCCTGGTGCCGAATGATAGGGCTGATCGACCGAGTTATCGGACGACAGATCGTATCCTGCCGAAAAGCTGGTCCCGGCGCCGCGCAGGATGGTGATCGATATATCGGAATCGCGATCGGCTGATTCCAGCACCTCGAACACTTCTGCCCGGAGTCTATTGTTCAGCGCATTGCGCTTTTCCGGCCGGTTGAGGGTGATGCGAAGGACACGGGGCCTCGGGTTGTCGACGAGAATATGCTGATGCGGCATCGGCTTGCTCCTCCCGATCTGCTGGCACGCTCATGCGTTGAGCAATCTTGTTAATGCCCGAGATCGTCGAGGAAGTCATGAGCGACGGCGGCAGCCCGTCACTCTTCCGGATAGGGCGATCAAAACGCCAGCGCCTTTGCTTGCTTGACTTGCGGCAACGCCTGCACCTTTGCGAGCACATCCGCCGGGATTGTGCCATCGACCTCAACCAGCGCGATGGCGTCCCCGCCGGGCTTGTTGCGTCCCAGATGGAACGTCGCGATGTTGAGCTGGGCGTCACCGAGCAATCCGGCGAAACGGCCGATGAAGCCAGGCTTATCCTCGTTGGTGACGTAAATCATCGACTTGCCGAATTCGGCATCGACCCGGATGCCCTTGATGTCGACGAGCCGCGGCTTGCCGTCGGCATAGACGGTACCCGACACCGAGCGCTCCTGCCGCTCCGTCGTGACCGTGACCGTAATCAGGCTTTCGTAGTCGCTCTCGGCCGCGCGCACGATCTCATCGACGATCATGCCGCGCTCCTTGGCCACAACGGGGGCCGAGACCACATTGATATCTCCCAGCATCGGCCGGAGCAGGCCCGACAGCACCGCCGATGTCAGCGCCTTGATTTTCATTTCGGCGACGTGACCTTCGTACGTGATTTGTACCTTCGCTATGCCGGTCTCGGTGAGCTGGCCGGCGAACGAGCCAAGCTTTTCGGCGAGCGACACGAAAGGCTTCAGCTTAGGGGCCTCTTCCGCCGTGATCGAGGGGAAGTTGACGGCGTTGGAAATCGCGCCGCTGAGAAGATAGTCCGACATTTGTTCGGCAACTTGCAGGGCGACATTCTCCTGCGCCTCCGTGGTCGCGGCGCCTAAATGAGGCGTGCAGATCACGTTGGGATGGCCGAACAGTACATTCGATGTGGCTGGCTCCTCCACGAATACATCGAACGCCGCCCCGGCCACGCGCTTGGAGTCCATGGCACTCACCAGCGCCTGCTCGTCAACCAGCCCGCCCCGGGCGCAATTGATGATGCGGACGCCCTGCTTCATTTTCGCCAACGCCGCCGCGTCGATGATGTTGCGGGTCTTCTCGGTCAACGGCGTGTGCAGCGTGATGAAATCGGCACGCTTAAGCAGATCGTCGAGATCGACTTTCTCCACGCCAATGTCCTTGGCGCGTTCGGGGGACAGGAACGGATCGAACGCGATCACCTTCATGCGCAGGCCGAGCGCGCGATCCGCGACGATCGAACCGATGTTGCCGCAGCCAATCACTCCCAGCGTTTTGCCGGTGATCTCGACGCCCATGAAGCGGTTCTTCTCCCATTTCCCAGCCTGGGTCGATGCATCCGCCTGCGGAATTTCGCGCGCCAGCGCCAGCATCAGCGTGATGGCGTGTTCGGCTGTGGTAATCGAGTTGCCGAACGGCGTGTTCATCACGATGATGCCCTTTGCCGTGGCAGCGGCAATGTCGACATTGTCGACACCAATCCCGGCGCGGCCGATCACCTTCAGCCGCTTCGCTTTCTCGATGATCTTCGCGGTGGCTTTGGTGGCGGAGCGGATCGCAAGCCCGTCGTAATTACCGACGATCTCCGCAAGCTTTTCCTTGTCCTTGCCGAGGTTAGGTTGGAAATCCACCTCGATGCCGCGATCCCTGAAGATCTGCACGGCGGCGGGAGACAGGGCATCGGAAATCAAAACTTTCGGTTTGGACATCTGAGTTTTCCTTCACCCTCCCGCGGCGGAGAGGGCCGGCGCGAAAGCCGGGCTGGGGTTAATACCTTGAAGCTCTCGCTGCTGGATCACCCTGCTGCCGGAGACGGCTTGGAGTTGGACATCCATGAGCGGGTGGAACGGGCGAGCTCGAGAACGAAGAGCTACGCAGCTTTCGGAAGTGAAGCCTTGGTTTCGGCGAACGCCCAATCGATCCATTGTGTCAGCAGGGCGACATCCCTCGCCTCCACTGTGGCGCCGCACCAGATGCGCAGGCCGGCGGGCGCGTCGCGGTAATGCGCGAAATCGTAACCCGCCCCTTCCTTCTCCACCAATGCGACAAGCTTCTTGGCGAAATCTGACTGCGCATCCGCGTTGAGTGCCGTGATCGCGGGATCGATCACCTTCAAGCACACCGAGGTGTTCGAGCGTATTGCCGGATTCACCGCAAGGAAATCGATCCACGGCGTTTTCGCCTTCCAGTCGGCGAGCACCTTTGCATTGGCGTCGGCACGCGCGATCAAGCCTTTCAATCCTCCGACCGACTTCGCCCAGTTCAGCGCATCCAGGTAGTCCTCGACGCACAGCATCGAAGGCGTGTTGATGGTTTCGCCTTCGAAGATGCCCTCGTTGAGCTTGCCGCCTTTGGTCAGGCGGAAGATCTTCGGTAATGGCCAGGCGGGCTTGTAGCTCTCGAGCCGCGCCACCGCGCGCGGTGAAAGCACCAGCATGCCGTGCGCGGCCTCGCCGCCCAGCGCCTTTTGCCAGGAGAATGTCACCACATCCAGCTTTGGCCAGTCGAGGTCTTGCGCGAAGGCCGCCGAGGTCGCATCGCAAATGGTGAGGCCTTCACGATCCGCCTTGATCCAGTCGCCGTTGGGAACGCGAACGCCCGAAGTCGTGCCGTTCCAGGTGAAGACGATGTCGGAGGCAGGATCGGCCTTGCTCAAATCGGGAATTTCGCCATAGCCGGCGTGCAGCTTGATGACGTCCTTGAGCTTCAATTCCTTGATGATGTCGCTGACCCAGCCTTCGCCGAACGACTCCCAGGCGATCGTGGTCACAGGGCGCGCACCAAGCAGCGACCAGAGCGCCATTTCGACTGCACCCGTATCGGATGCGGGCACGATGGCAATCCTGTAGCCGGTCGGGACCTCGAGCACTTCGCGGGTCAACTCGATCGCGAGCTTGAGTTTGGCTTTCCCGATCTTCGCGCGGTGCGAGCGACCGAGCGTGGCATCCCTGAGGTTTTCGGAGGTCCAGCCCGGCCGCTTGGCACAGGGGCCGGACGAAAAATGCGGCACATTGGGCCGCAAAGCAGGCTTCGCTGCGGTCATCATCTATCCTTCCAGATAGTAAGCCTCCCGTTGGGGGGAGGTGTCCCGCCGCGGTGCATAAGGGAATCGCTTGGAAGCGTCAAGCAACTTCGCCCGGCTCAAGGGTGACTGTCGGGTCAGACGATCGCTGTTGGCGTGTTTCCTCCGGCGTTTGCGCTTCCGCTTGCAATTCCAATAATTCCGCGGCCTCGGTGACAAGCCGCGCCGCTCGTCGTCTACTGGCGATCTTCAGGATGCTTTTCTCGCCCGCCTGCACCACGTACTGGTTGCCGATCCTGACGATGGAATAGATTTTCATTCGCGATTCCCCAAGCTGTACAGCCCACGGGAGACGTCAGATGTGATGTATCGTTCCGCAAAAAAATACTGCCGACCGCGGTTGGTTATTTGCACGTTAACCGAAAAGGTTCACGCCAGTGATTACGTAGCACTCCCAACCACCGCATCATGAGTGGCCAAGGATCAGAAGCGGCGGGTCATCCCGACGTGGCTCGGCTGAAATCCCAACCGCTTGTAAAACCGCTGCGCGTCAATGCGCGTGTTATGGGTGAACAACTCGATCAGCTTGCACTCGCGCGCCTGGGCTTCCGCAAGCGCCCACTCAACAAGTTGCTGGCCGATGCCGCGGCTGCGGCGACTGCTCGCAACACGAACGTCCTCGATCAAGGCGCGCGAGGCGCCTTGCGAACTCAGGCCCGGCAGGATGCAAAGCTGAAGGCAACCGACAACGGCGCCGCCCTGCTCCGCCACGACGAGTTGAACGGTTGCGTTGTTCTCGACCGCATCGAAAGCTGCGAAGTACGATGACGGAAGCGGGCTTTCGATCCGTTCGCGCCTGCTGCCCAGCGCATCGTCCGCCAGCATGGCAACGATAGCTGGGACATCCTCGCGTCGGGCCGCGCGAATGCTGACGCGGGAAATATCTGTCATAAGCCGTTCCGCAAAACTAGCCGACCGCAGGCACGCCAAGTGACTTCTCGGCCTCGCCTATCCAGCGCCGCACGGCGGCGTAACCGTCGAGATGAAATCCGCCCTCATGCGCCACGCGGGTGTAGGCCAGCAGCGAGACGTCGGCCAGGGTTACGGCATCGCCGACCAGAAACCGGCTCGCGGCCAGCTGATGCTCCAGCCGCGCCAACGCAGAGTAGCCGCGCTTCACCTTGTCCGGGTCCAGATCGGAGGCCGGCTTGCCCTGATATCTCATGTGGAAACGGCACACGGCAATGTAGGGCTCGTGGCTGTATTGTTCCCAGAACAACCATTCATCCATTTTCGCGGCGGCAAACGGATCGCTTGGGATCAAATCACTGTCGCGCGCAAGGTACCTGATGATGGCGTTGGATTGCGCCAGTGTCCGGCCGTCGTCGAGTTCGATGGTCGGCACCTGGCCGGCGCTATTGAGTTTCAAGAATTGCGCGGTGCGGGTCTCGCGCTTGAGTGTATCGACATCGATCCAGCTATAGCGCAGCCCAAGCTTGTCACACACCCACTTCACCTTCAGGCAATTACCTGAATTGCTATCACCGTAAATCTTCATGATGCGGCCCTTTGCCGGTCGGAGCGTTATCGGACCAGCCGCATCATTTCCTGTCAAGCAGGCGCCGAGGCGAGCGTCAGAACTTGTAGCCGATGCCGGCGCGCAGGTTGTTGGCTTGAACGACGGTGTTCTTCACCGCCAGAAATTTCACGTACTCCCATTCGCCGCGAACGAACAAATTGCTCCACAGCATGTATTCGAAGCCCAGGCCCCCGGTCCAACCGGCCACAAAGGCGTTGGTTCTTTGCTCAGCCAGTGTCTGCGATTGCGCCGGAACGACAAACGTGGCGCCTATGGTGGTGGTCGTATTGCCAAGGCTGTCCGTTGTGGTCACATCGTCGCGTCTGGTCACCGTGCTTGTAACGGAGCGAGAGACATCCATGCGCCCGACGGCCAGACCGCCGAAGACATAAGGAAGGAAGTTGCCCGTCGCCCAACCGGCGCGCCCTCTGAACGTGATGGCGTCCTTGACCTGTACGGCCGCGCGGCCGGTCAGCGTTACGCCGTAAGTGGTGGTGACGCCCGGAGGGTTGTTCTGTCCCGGCGGATTGACAATGGACAGCGAGTTTGAGCCTTGCGTCGACGTCGTCAGATCGTTGAGGTAGCTGTAATTAGCTTCAACACCGAACACCAGATCTTCCCATTGATAGTTGCGCCCGACGAATGCACCGAAACCGGTGCCTTGCGTCGTGGTCTTGGCCAGCAAGTGGAAGGTCGAGGTGGGTTGCTGAAGCACGCTGTCGCGGAAAATGAAGTCCGACAGGCCAACGACACTCCTGCTGAAATCACTCGCCAGCGCTGTATAGCTGAGCTGACCGCCGACGTACCAGCCGTCCCAATTTCGCGTGACGCTCAACCCTGCCGGGATACTGCCGCGCAGAGCCGGAAAATCTGGAAGATCGGCCGCGTATCCGGTCGAAGCAGTTCCGACCAACATCACCGCCAGCACAAACCTACGCATCGCAACGCTCCCATCGAATACTTTAACTCGGCCCTGATCATCGCGCGTTAACCTTAACCAATGGTTCTCGCGGCGAGCGAAGCGCAAAACAAAACGGCGCAGGATGCACCTGCGCCGTTCGTGAAGGCCTGGCGGATCCGCTGTGGATCAGCCCTTGCGTATCAAGGGCTCGTCGTACATCGGAGGCTGACTGAGATTCCAGCGCACGCCCAGCATGAGGTCGTGCGAGGAGATGTTCTTGAACGTCGTTGGATTGACGATGTTGTTGGTCCCGTCGAAGGTCCGGAGGTCGCCGGTCAAGCCGTCACCCATGTTGAGATAACGGTACGCAAGTTGGACGGTGAAGTTCGGGCTGACGTTGTAAGCAACACCCGCATGCAGCGCCCAGGCTAAATTCCACTTGGCCACGTTGTCGCCGAACGCCAGGCCGGGCAAAACGACACCGCCATTGTTGGCAATTCCCTGATCGATGAAATTGGCAATCGAGACCCGCGCGCCGCCCACGCCGGCACCGAGGAACGGGGTCATGCACCACCAGGTGCCGAGATCCACATAGGCGTTGGCGAGCGCCACCCACTCGGATTTGGTGGCGCGATAGGTGTCCGTTCCGACGCCTCCAGCGTAGGTGATGCTATCGGTTCCGAAGAATTGCGAGTTGCCGCGATATTCGCCGGTAACATCGAGTCGGAGCCAGTTGTTGAGCTTGTAACCGACGCCGAGACCGAACACGCCCGCGCTGTTAAATCCAAGCCGCTGACTGGAGCTCGTGTTGTTGGCGTCGAGAGCGTTGTTCAGGCGATCGACACGCTGGTTGCTGAAGCCGATATCGCCGCGCAAATACCAGCCGCCGAAATCCTCGATTGGGGGTGCATACATCGGCGGCGCCGCAATCGACGGCATGTCGGCGGCGAAGGCAATGGAGGACAACAGTGATGCCGCTCCGGCGGCAACGAGAGACTTTACGCTACGCATGGGTCACGTCCTTTTTGGCCCGTGAGGCGACAAACAACGGAGGCCTCACAACTGAAACTCACGCCAGGACGATGCCAGTAAATGTTTAAGCGCCACTTAACCCTAATTTTTAAGGTTGATGGTCCCTTACCGCCCACGCCGCATTGTCCGCCACGCTCCGACAGATCTGCGCGCGGTCGGGCGTCAGTTTGTTTTCGGCAGCTTCGGCAGGAACACCGCGAGCAATCCGATCGCCGGCAGGAACGCGCAAATATGATAAACGAACGCGAGGCTGGTATGGTCGGCCACGCGGCCGAGGACCGCCGCGCCGAGACCGCCGATCCCAAACGCGAATCCGAAGAACACCCCGGAGATCATCCCGAACCGGTGCGGCATCAGTTCCTGCGCAAACACGATGATGGATGAAGTCGCCGATGAGATGATCAAGCCGATGAACACGGTCAACACCGCGCTCGCGAACAGACCGGCATAAGGCAGCGCCAGCGTGAACGGCAGGGCGCCGAGGATCGAAAACCAGATCACGTATTTACGGCCGAAGCGATCGCCAAGCGGTCCCCCGAAGAACGCCCCCGCCGCGTTGGAGGCGAGAAAGATGAAGAGATAAAGCTGAGCTGTCTGGGTCGAGACCTCAAACTTGTCGATCAGGTAGAAGATGTAATAGCTCGACAGGCTCGATACGTAGAGCTGCTTTGAGAACAACAGCGCGACCAGCACCACCAGCGCGATCTTCACGCGGCGGGAGCTTGGGGCATCCGGATGAGCATCGGCACGCGCGGCCGGTTTGGTCGAAATCTGCGGCCGGTACCAATACCCGATCCGCCAAAGAATGACGATCGCCGCGAACGCGATGGAGGAAAACCACGCGATGCTCGCCTGCCCGAATGGCACCACGATCAGGGCCGCAAGCAACGGACCCATTGAAGTGCCGGCGCTGCCGCCAACCTGAAACACCGATTGCGCGAAACCGTAGCGCCCGCCCGAGGCTAGCCGCGCGATCCGCGCCGATTCGGGATGGAATACCGCCGAGCCCAGGCCCACCAATGAAGCCGCGGCGAGGATGACGGAGTAGTGCTGCGCCACGCTGAGCAGCAGCAGGCCGAAGAACGTGAAGCCCATGCCGATGGCGAGCGAGAACGGCTGCGCCTTGCGATCGGTGAAGTGTCCAACCACCGGCTGCAGCAGCGATGCGGTAAACTGAAAGGCCAGCGTGATCATTCCGATCTGGGCGAAGTCGAGCGCGTAGCTCTCCTTCAAGATCGGATAGACGGAGGGAATCAGCGACTGCATGGTGTCGTTGAGAAAATGCGAAAGGCTGATTCCGCCCAGCACGACGTAGGCCGGGCCGGTCGCGGCAATCGCGGCGGAAGGCGCAGCCTCGGGTGCGGGCACCGGCGCGAGCGGCGCTTGTTCGGAAACGATGACAGGCTTGTTCAACGGGATATTCCCAGGATTCGCGAAGAGCGCACGCGTTTCCTACGACGCCGGCGCCGGCCTCACCAGCAGCATTAGCCGATAGCTGCGATGCACTACAGCGCCGCCTGCCCGAGCGCGGAGACGATGTGGTCGACCACTTCCTCGACCATCATGCGGTCGTCGCCCTCTCCCATCACGCGGATCACAGGCTCCGTTCCCGACGAGCGGACCAGCAGCCGGCCGTGGCCGTTGAGCCGTTTTTCGCCTGCCATGATCGCCGATTTTACCTCGGCGTCCTCGAGCGGCTTGCCGCTGCGATAGCGGACGTTCTTGAGGATCTGCGGCAGCGGATCGAAGCGGTGACAGACCTCCGAGACCGGACGGCGCAGTCGTTGAACCACTGCCAGCACCTGCAGCGCGGCGACAAATCCGTCGCCCGTGGTGGCGTAGTCCGACAAGATGATGTGACCGGATGGCTCGCCGCCGAGGTTATAGCCGCGGCTCAGCATCTGCTCGAGCACGTAGCGGTCGCCGACCGGGGTGCGAACGAGCTCGAGTCCCAATCCTTCAAGAAAGCGTTCAAGTCCCAGATTTGACATTACCGTTGCGACAATGCCCGGCTTGGCGAGGCGGCCGTCCTCTTTCCAGCTCTGCGCGATCACGGCCAGCAACTGGTCGCCGTCGATCAGGTGGCCGCGCTCGTCGGCCAGGATGACGCGATCGGCATCGCCGTCGAGCGCGATGCCGATATCCGCCCGCATCTCGCGAACCTTGCGGCTAAGCGCTTCCGGCGAGGTCGAGCCGCATTCCTTGTTGATGTTGAACCCGTCGGGCTCAACGCCGATCGAAATGACGTCGGCTCCCAGCTCCCAGAGGGCTTCCGGCACCACCTTGTACGCCGCGCCGTTGGCGCAATCGATCACGACGCGCAGACCGTCGAGGCTGAGGTCGCGCGGCAGGGTGCGCTTGGCGAATTCGATGTAACGGTCGTGAACGCCGTCGATGCGGCGCGCGCGCCCGAGACTGGCGCTCTGCGACAACTTTTTGTCGAGCGACTCGTCCAGCAATTGCTCGATCTGCTTTTCGACATCGTCCGAGAGCTTGAAGCCCTGCGGTCCGAACAGCTTGATGCCGTTGTCTTCGAACAGGTTGTGCGAGGCTGAAATCATCACACCTAGATCGGCGCGCATCGATTTGGTCAGCATCGCGACCGCCGGCGTCGGCATCGGCCCGAGCAGCAGAACGTCCATGCCGACCGAAGTGAAGCCGGCGACCATGGCGTATTCGATCATGTAGCCGGAAAGCCGGGTGTCCTTGCCGATCACGACCCGATGGCGATGATCGCCCCGCTGAAATACCAGGCCGGCTGCCTGGCCGACCTTGAGCGCCAGTTCGGGCGTGATCAACCCGTTGGCGCGCCCGCGAATCCCGTCGGTCCCGAAGTATTTACGGCTCATATACCCCCCAGCAGTCCTCAAGCCTTCTCACGCGAGAAAGGCTCGAACGCCCTGTCCCGGCATGAAGCGGTTGTATAATGCGCTGAAGCCTAAAATGGCTTCAAAATATATGATGAATCATTACCACGGCTCTGGGCCGCCATTCGGCCTAACTTCTTGTGGATGCAAGCATTGTGCTTGCCTGGAACCGCCGCACGGGGGCGATCAATCCTTGCGCCAGACGTGACGGTCGCCCTTCGAGGGCGGCGGCTGGGTGACATTCACCGGGTCTGATGCCGGAAAGGTCTCCTTCAGCCCCTCGTTCAGGGCCTCATCCAGCAAGCGCTTGCTGGTGGTTTCGGCGGGTTTGGACCCGGAGCGTGGTTCGCTCATGGATGCCTCCTGCGTCTTGGCGGCCGGCCCGCGCGGACCGATTTGGCCGTTGCTCCAACCGTGATAGATGAACAATGAAGGTCGCGAATACAAGAAGCGCGGGGAAACGTTCATGAAGCACATCACCTGCATAGAAGACCTGCGTCAGATCCATATGCGGAAGGTCCCAAAGGCATTCTTCGATTATGTCGATCGCGGCTCTTATGCGGAGGAGACGTTGCGCGCTAATCGGGAGGACCTTGAGCAGATCAAATTCCGCCAGCGCATTCTGGTGGACATTTCCTCCCGCGATCTATCGACCACCATTGTCGGCGAGAGGGCCAATCTGCCGCTCATCCTTGCTCCGGTTGGATCGACCGGGATGCAATTCGGCGATGGCGAAATTCACGCCTGTCGCGCGGCGCAGGCCGCGGGCATCCCCTACACCTTGAGCACAATGTCGATCAACTCGATCGAGGAGGTCGCTCAAAACGTCGAGAAGCCGTTCTGGTTTCAGTTGTACGTGATGAAGGATCGCGGCTTTTGCAAAGCGCTGATCGAGCGTGCAAAGGCGGCCAATTGTAGCGCGCTGGTGTTGACGGTGGACCTGCAGGTGATCGGTCAGCGCCACATGGACATCAAGAACGGACTCTCCGTGCCCCCACAACTGCTCAATTTCAACAACGTCCTGGATTTTGCCAGCAAGCCGGCCTGGGTAGCCGGCATCCTCCGGGCCAAGCGCCGCAACTTCGGCAACATCGCCGGTCACCTGCCCGGAGTGCAGGACCTCGCCTCGGTTTCAGGCTGGGTGGCCTCGCAGTTCGACACATCGCTGAATTGGAAGGACGTCGATTGGATCCGCAGCATCTGGCCGGGCAAGCTGATCATCAAGGGTATCCTCGACGTCGAGGATGCACGGGAGGCTGTAAAGACCGGCGCGCAAGCGCTCGTCGTTTCCAACCATGGTGGAAGGCAGCTTGACGGCGCGCCGTCCTCCATCGAGGTTCTGCCGGAGATTGCCGAAGAAGTCGGTTCGCAGATCGAGCTGTTATTCGACGGCGGGATTCGCTCGGGACAGGACGTGATGCGTGCGCTCGCGCTCGGCGCTAAGTCGTGCATGATCGGCCGAGCCTACATTCACGGCCTTGGCGCATTCGGCGGCCCCGGCGTCGCCAAGGCCATCGATCTGATCGCCAACGAACTCAGCGTGACGATGGGACTGTGCGGCGTCAACAAGATCTCGGAAATCGACGATCACGTGCTGGCGATTTGACGCGGTTCATGGGTCCGTGTCGGCAGACCCGAGCCGGTCGATAGGACCGGACACGGACTGACACTTGTAATCGCGGCCATCGTCATTCCGGGTACGGGCATCGCACGCCCCGGAATGATGCTTTGTCTCACATCGGCGGCGTGATGCCGTCGCGACCGACATTGACGCGATTGGCCTCAAGCGTGCCGTCGTCTTTTTTGGTAGCGCCGAAGATGATGATCTTCGCACCCGGCTTCAATTCCGACTTCTCCCCGGGGACGAAGGTGACGACAGGCGTTCCCGGCGGAACGACGACTTTCTTCTCGCCATCCTTGTACTTGACCAGGATATTCTGCCCATCGGCGCTTCCGACCGTCTCCGCCACCGTGGCGTTGGTCATGGTGCTGTTCGGTCGAAGGTCCCAGGGACGGAAACCTTCCGCTGCGCCGCGCTGCGCCTCAGGGAAAATGTGAACGGCGAGCGCCTTCTGGGTGCCGTCCGGCTCCGGCAATGCGGAAACTCCGATATAGGAGCCGGGCTTGATTTCGGACAGCGCGATGTTGGTGACGCCTACCACGGTGGCGTTGTCGGTCATGCGCACCTTGACCTCATTGCCCTCGCGCGACTTCACCGTCAGCAGTGATCCATCGAAGGCTTCGATCGTGCCACGAACGCGAACGGTAGGGGGCTGCTGCGCCGACGCGCTCAATTCCAGCACGGACATGAGTGCAAGCGAAGCCACAAGCGCGCGCGGCATCATCCGGGATAGTGTCAACATCGTTGGTTTCCTCGAGGGTTTTTCAGCTAACAAGCAGAACACCGCCGCGAGAGCCCTATTCCGCGGCGGCTTGGACCGTCATTACTATTGCGATGGCCTCAGGACAGCAGAATATCGCGCTCTTCAGGAAGCCGTGAGATCGGCCTCGACCAGCGCGCGAAGCTCCGGCGTGACCAGGGGACGATGACCGAACCACAGTTCGAAGCCACGAACCGCCTGATGCAGCAGCATGCCAAGCCCGTCCGCTGTTTTCAGTCCCCGCGCCCGCGCCGCCACGAGCAAGGGCGTTTCCAGCGGCACGTATACGAGATCCGCGACCACAGCATGCGCGGGAAGCAGGCCGACGTCGACCTCGAGCGCGGGCTGGTCATGCATTCCGAGCGAGGTGGTGTTCACCAGCAATTCGATCCGCGGCAACAGATCATTGATCTCGTTCCATGGGAGCGGACGGACCTGGGCACCGAATTGATCGGCAAGCGCGCGAGCCCTGTCGGGCGTACGGTTGGCGAGATGGACATACTTGACGCCGCGCTCGATCAAACCGAACACAACGGCGCGCGACGAACCACCCGCGCCCAACACCAACGCGTTGAGGCCATCCTGCCCTCCGGGCGCGCACGCGTCCAGATTGTTGATGAAGCCTTCGATATCGGTGTTGGTGGAAAGCAGCTCGCCGCCCTCATACCAGAGCGTGTTTGCCGCCCCCACGGCGCGGGCCCGCTCGTCCGGCCTGGTCAGCGCCAGCGCCCGCACCTTGTGCGGGATGGTGACGTTGGCGCCGACGAACCCGTGCTTCGACAGATGCAGAACAAACTCGGCGAAACCTTCCGGCGGCACCGCCTCGATGTTGTAGCCGCCGTCGATGCCGAGCGTGCGCAGCCAATAATGATGAATCAGCGGCGATCGCGAATGCGCCGCGGGCCATCCGATCAGGCATGCGGCCCGGGGTGTATGCACGGCTATCATTGCCAGTCCTGTCGCAACGCAGGCGAGATGTTGCGCTGCTCACATCGCGGCAAGCGGGCTTCCCTGTCAATGGCG
>JBJMTO010000080.1:0-11131 GCA_045811665.1 Bradyrhizobium sp. | reverse complement strand
TGGGGTTACCGGGCGCGATGCTGCGCGAGCCCGGCCGGGTGTTCGCGACGAACGGCCTGTTCGATGCGCTGGTGCCTTCGCTGTTTCAGGATCGCGCCCAGCGTGTGACGATCGCAGACGTCGCGGCGGATGCGCTGCTCGCCGAAACGCTCGGCGCGCTGCCGCTTGCTGGCAGCCGGACCGTGAAATCCATACCGGTCTCGGCGACGCCAGGTCTCGTGCCGATGGTGCTGCATGTCATCCCCGTACGCGGTTCCGCACGCGATATCTTCACGCAGGCCACCGCGCTGGTGGTGGTGACGCCGGTCGATCGCGCCGCGGTGCCGACCGCGGAAGTCCTGCAAGGCCTGTTCGACCTGACGCCGGCCGAAGCGCGCGTGGCGCGGGGCATCGGCCAGGCCGAAACCATCGATACACTTGCCGACGCGACAGGCGTCAATCGAGAGACGGTGCGCAGCCAGCTCAAGGCCGTGCTGTCCAAGACCGGCCTCTCGCGCCAGCAGGAGCTGATCAGCCTGCTCGCCGGCAAGGCGTTCCCAGGCAGCTAGACAACGCGCTATGGTTGTGGAGGCGGAACCGCTGGGCCTTCCGCCGCGGAAGCGGAATAAGACGTCCGCAAGAATACGGTGCGAAGACAAACGGCCGGCACAAGCCGGCCATTTTACTGCTTTCTTTCATTGCTGCGTTGCGAGGACCTGCTTTGTTCATCTTCCCTTCAGAGTGAAAAGCGCTTTTGCTAATGTGGTTTAGACCGGCTGCTTCCCAAGGCAGGGGGCCGGAGGGCGACGGAAAAGACATGTTGGATCTTGCAATCGTAGGCGGCGGCCCCGGCGGGCTGATGAGCGCCTGGTATTTGAAGAAAAAGCTCGGCGATCTCTGCCGCGTCACGATCTACGAGGCGTCCGACCGCGTCGGGGGCAAGATCGTCTCGCGCAAATTCGATTCCGCGCCGGCGATGTACGAGGCCGGCGTCGCCGAAATCTACGATTATTCGATGACCGGCCCGGATCCGCTGCGGGAACTGATCCAGCATTTCGGCCTGCAGACCATCCCGATGGACGCCAAGCAGGTTCACCTCGATGGCGAGTTGCTCGACGATGTGAGCGGCATGCGCCGCAAATACGGGGCGAAGACCGCCGATGCGATCGAGGCTTTTCGAAACCGCTGCGCGGAGATGGTTTCACCGACGAAATATTACGAAGGTGTCGGCGCTGACGACAACGAACACCCCTGGGCCTATCTCACTTGCGAGGAACTGCTCGACAAGGAAGTGGAAGACCCGACGGCAAAACGCTTTCTGAAGGTGATGTCGCGGTCCGATATCGCTACCGAAAGCCACAACACCAGCGGGTTGAACGGCCTGAAGAATTTTGTGATGGATGTCGATGGATATATCGGTCTGTATTCGATCCAGAACGGCAATGAGCAACTCATCGAGTGCCTGCACGCCGAGGTGGATGCCGATATTCAGCTAAATCACCGAGTCCTCAAAGTCGGCAAGACGGCGACTGGCCGCTACCAGCTCAAGATGATGAACGGCAAGGGAGCGGAGACCAAGGATTTCGATCTGGTCCTGATGTGCCTGCCGCACTCCTGGCTGGCGACGATGGGATGGGAAGGCGAGCAGCTGCGCAAGTCGATGGTAAAGCACGTCGCTTACTTCGATCGTCCCGCCCATTATCTGAAGATTGCAATCTTGTTCGACGAGCCGTTCTGGGGGGAAAAAATCGCGGGCTCCTGGTTCATGTCGGAGGCCTTCGGCGGTTGCTGCGTTTACGACGAGGGCTCTCGCCATGACGTCGGCAAGCACGGCGTGCTGAACTGGCTTATTGCCGGCTCCGATGCTTTGGCGTTCGCGAATCTCAACGATCAGGAGCTGATCGACGCAGCCTTGAAATCGCTGCCGCCCGCTCTTGGCAACGCGCGCGAGCATTTCATGGAGGGCAAGACTTTTAGATGGCTGTCCTCCGTAAACGCGCTGCCCGGGGGTTTGCCGGCGCGTGATGTCGTGACCAATCACCGTCCCGAACCCAAGCAGCATCCAGGCCTCGTCGTGGTCGGCGACTATCTTTTCGATTCCACCCTGAACGGGCTGCTCGATTCGTCAGATGCCGCGACTGACATCATCGTAACCGAGATGATGCGGCTGCGCCGAGCGCGGGGTACGCCCACATCCGACAAGATAGATCGCGACTATTTCGAGAACTACCGCGGTGCTGGTCCGTATCGCGAGGTCTGGAGTCAGTTTACCGATCCCGCTTATCTGACCGACCTGATCAAGATCGTCTGGAACCGAAGCCGCGCTTACAAGCTGCTGGTCGCCGGGTCCGCCAGCGGGGAACTGGTCGGGGCGTTGCGGGCTCGCGGAATTGACGCGTGGGGGATCGAGAACAACCGCGCCATCCACGCCAAAACACCGAAGGAACTGCAACGGTACAACAGGCTGGGATCCATCGTGGACATGCCGTTTAAAGCTGGCGAGTTCGACTTCGTGTTCGAGACCAGCTTGTGCCATATCACTGAGAAGCAGGTGCCGCGCGCCATTCGCGAGTTGAACAGGGTGGTGAAGACCGGCCTGGTGTTTGGATCGGTGACCTCGGACATGTCCCCGGCGCTGATCGACCGTTACGATCTGCTGCGCGGCGTGAAGAAACTCGGCACCTGGTGGGAATGGTCGGAACTGTTTTTTGGCAACGGGTTCGAGCTATCGATGCATCGATGCGAATGCACGGACGCGCTTTGGACCGCGACGCTCGCGGCTAACAAGGGCCCGGGCCAGTGGTACGCGGACGCAGACAGCCTGCGCTATTCGTTCTTCGACAAGGTTGAAGCCGAGGCCGATTAGGTAGCTCCTTCGCCCGTGGCCCGGCTGCCGGCACTTACTTTACCGACTGCCTTGTAATCGCATAGGATCGATGCGGTGGTTCGTTCGGCCACTTTCCTCGATTTTACGGTCATGCCGGCCGTGCAGCATCGGTTGGTTTCATGGCATCCAAGACTCCATCGTCGGATGATCCGAAAAAGGCCGAGGCGGCGGATACGGTCGTGCCGGAATTGGGTCAGAAGTTAGCGACGGATGCTGATGCCGTAGGCGGCGAAAAATCCGCTTCCAAAGATAACGACCAGGAAGCTGAAGCTATCGTCGAGACCGAAGAGGACGACGAGGACGAGAATCTCGTTGTCTTTACCGCCAAGCAGGCGGCCGGCGCGCTGGCAACGATCTACGCGTTCACCAGCCCTCTTCTGAAGAACTACAAGAAAATGCTGGCCTTCGTCGGCATCGGCGTCGTGGTCGAGACGTTGTTCAACGTCATCATGCCCCTGAGCCTCAAGTTCCTGATCGATGACGCGCTCGGCGAAGAGGACTTCGATGCGCTCATCAAGATCCTCTCGGTGCTGGCGGTGGCTGGGATTATCACCTCCATCGTCGCGGTCTGGTACGAGCGTTGGGATGCCAGGCTGGCGGCGTGCGTGATTTCGGATGTGCGGACGCGACTGTTCGAACACGTTCAGAATCTGCCGGCGAGCTACTTCGCGCGCACCCGACGGGGCGAGATCCTGTCGCGATTTTCGGTCGACATGTCGGCGTTCGAAGGATCGGTCAAAGGCTTTGCCAACGGCGCGGCGCTGCCGTTTCTCGAACTGATCGCCGGCGTTATTCTGATGCTGTTTCTGAACTGGCAGCTTGCCGCAATATCGCTGCTGGTGTTCCCGATCACGCTGATCGGTCCTCGGATCCTGACACCGAAGGCGGTGCAGGCAAACTATGAGCAGAAGCTCAACGAATCCTCGCTTCTCGGCATGGTGCAGGAGAACATCGCGGCTCAGGCTGTGATCAAGGCGTTCAGCCTTCAGCGCCGTACGCTTGGCTGGTTCACGATGCGCAACAATGAGGCGCGTCAGAAAATCGCGTCAGCGACGTTTTTGTCGATGATGGTCGAGCGCTCGGTCACGACGTCGGTGTTGTTGCTTCACCTCGTGGTGCTCGCGATCGGTGCCTATCTCGCCACCAAGGGTCAGATCACGATCGGGACCTTTGTCACCTTCGAGAGCGCCTTCTGGGAGGTCTCCTACAACATCGCTCACCTGATGCATTTCATCCCGGTCTCGATCCAGTCGGCGGCGGCGGTGCACCACATCCAGGAATTGCTGGATGAACCGACGCGGGGCGCGGATCGCCCGGGCGCGCCCGACCTGCCGCGCATCACCAATGACATCACCTTCGATCGCGTCACCTTCCGTTATGAAGGCAGCCAAACGCCGGTGCTGGATAATCTCAGTCTCAAACTGAAAGTCGGCAAGAGCATCGCGATCGTGGGCCCCAGCGGTTCCGGCAAGAGCACTCTGCTTAATTTGATCCTGCGGCTCTACGTTCCGGATGAAGGAAGGGTAACGATCGACGGGGTGGACATACGAAAGGTCACGCGCGAGTCGCTGCGCGGGAGCATGGCCGTGGTGTTCCAGGAAAACATGCTGTTCAACATGTCAATTCGGGAAAACATTCGGCTCGGCAAGGAGGGCGCGACCGACAAGGAGGTCGAGGAGGCCGCGCGCAAGGCAGAGATGCACCACTTCATCATGAGCCTGCCTCAAAAATACGACACACCGGTCGGAGAGCGCGGCGATACGCTTTCCGGAGGGCAGCGCCAGCGCATCGCCATAGCGCGCGCGATCGTGCGCAACCCGTCGGTCCTGCTGCTGGACGAGGCGACCTCGGCGCTCGACCAGACCACCGAAGCTGCCATCAACAAAACTCTGTTGAAGCTTGCCAAGGGCTGCACCATGATCTTCTCCACCCACCGACTGACGTCGGTGGTCGAGATGGACGAGATCGTCGTCATATCCGGCGGCAAGGCGATCGAACGCGGCTCGCATTCGAAGCTGCTCGCCGCCAATGGCATGTATCGAAAGCTATGGGACGATCAGAGCCATAAGCCTCCGCACGAAGCAGGCGGCAAGGCGGACAGCGACGAGGACGACGATGAGGATGAGCAGGACTGAACGCGCAGGCGCAAAGGCCGGGCGCCGTCAGGCCTGCGCCGCTTCCTTGCCGGCGCGTGCGACTGAAGGTCCCGCCGCAAACCGCTCTTTCAGCGCTCGCCACCGCCCTTGTGTTAGCCGCACGATGAAGCGGAACCAGCGCTGAATGCGCCAGGAGAGCCCATCACCAATGGACAGCGAGCGCAGGCGATAGGCCTTTTCGATGCAGCGTGCGTCGCACGCCGTCTTGGCCGGGTCTTGGTAATATTGCCCGATTTTTTGGGCAGCCATGCCCTCGGTCGCCAGCCACTGCGGGATGTAAACGTTGCACAGGCGCTCCACATCGGTGAAGACCTTGGTACTGCCATTTCCCGCGGCCGGACACGAGGTGGCAAAGGCGTCGCCGACCAGCACGATCCCGGGTTGAACGCAATTGTCGGTGACGCAAAGATCTGCCGGCCGTATCTTGATCGGCCCGCGCACCCTGAACTCGCCCATCATGTTGGCAAGTCCGGGCATGATGGCGAGCATGGACGCCTCGGGAGCCCGGCGGAATTCAGGCAGCCATGGGTCGGTCATGTCGCGATAAACCATCAGGTTGGCACGCATGGCGCCGTTGATCGGAAACAGCGTCAGATAAGCCATCCGAGATGTCGATGCCTTCGGCCAGTAGGTCAAAGCCGGAAAACTGAAACCTTCGCGACCGGCCGGTTCCACATCGAAACCAAGCGTAACTGAGTGGCACTCGCTGATCAGCCGGCGCTTCATGCCCAGGGTGTGACGAAGGCCGACATTGAGACCGTTGGCGAGAACGATCAGCCGTGCAGAAATCTGTTCGCCATTTGAGAGCTCGAGCTTCTGCCGTTCCGAGCTGCTGGTAATGGCCGATGCCTTGGCGAAGATCGTCTCGACCTCGCTCGGAATTTGAGCCCGGATGCTGCTGACGAGCGTCTCGTACATCAGCCCATACTGGTCGCTAGGTCTCTTGTCGACCACGTATCCGGAACGCGCTTCCCAGACTTCGCCGTCGAGCGTGGCGGCGCGCAGTGTGGCATCGGCTAGCCCGGTTTTCCGCAGGAGATCCAGTTGCTCGCCACTCAGCTTCTCGCAGCGTAGCTCGGGCGGATAGAGGCGGTGAGGATCGATAATGACGGCCGCGACGCCGGCACGTCCTAGCATTGCTGCCGCGGTGGACCCCGCCAGCCCCGCACCAACGATAGCCACATCCGTGTAGCGCATGCATTGCCTCAGGGTCGAACGCGCTACCAATGCGCCGGAAAGGCAAAGAAAGCCTGAAAACGCATGCGCAACTTCTTCGGGCACCGGCTTAACCAAACGGCAAGGTTGGATGAACAAGATCGCAGCCGCGCGGTGCCTGCCGAGAGCATTCCTCCCATGATTTCAGTAACGATTGATTCATCCCGTCTGGACATTGGGCCGCACTGGAGCGATCTCGTCCGCCGTGCATCGTCCAACGTCTTCATGAACCCCGCCGCGCTGGATGCCGCTGCCGCCACCTCGTTCGCCGACATAAAAATGTTGCTTGCCTGGGACGAGGAGGGCGCGAGCACCCGCAGGCTAGTCGGGGTGTGGGCGCTGCGATTGCGCAGGCGTGCGCCGTTCTGGCCGAGGGTGCTGGAAGCGCTGCCGTATAACTACGCCTTCCTGTCCAGTCCGGTTGTCGATCCTGCCCGTGTCAGCGAGGTGATGCCGGCGTTCTTCGCGGCTATCGAGCAGAGCCCGCATCTGCCGAACATCCTGAGCCTGCGCTCGTTCAGCGCGGAATACCCGAGCTATCGGGCGATCATGAGGGAGCTGGCGGGCCGAGGCGTCACGGCTCTGACGCTTGCCGAAACCGCGCGGCCGGTTGCTACCAGGGACGTTGGCGTGAAGCGATCCGGCTCAACCCGCAAGAAGCTGCGGCAGGACTGGAACCGGCTGGCGGGGCTTGGACCGGTCGATGTGGTCAATGACAGGACGCCGGAAGGTGCTGAGCCAGCCTTTGAGACATTTTTGGCGCTGGAACACGCGAGTTGGAAAGGGCAGGAGGGCACGGCACTGCTGTCCAACCCCGGTGATGCTGCCTTTGTCCGTCGCTTGCTGCAGAACCTGGCGCGGCAGGGCAACGCGTCCGTGGCCTTGCTGCGGCTCGATGGCAAGGCGATCGCAGCGCAGGTGCTGATGTATTGCGGGGAGACCGCCTATACTTGGAAAACGGCATTCGACGTCAGTTTTGGCAAGTACTCCCCCGGCGCGCTGCTGATCGACAAGGTTACACAGGAGCTGCTTTCAGGGCCAGAAATCCACGTAGTCGATTCCTGCGCGGCGGAAGCCAGCTTCATGGGCCAGCTATGGGCCGGCCGCCGCCCGATGGTCGATCTGCTTTTCCATCTCAGCCCGGAAAAATCGCTCGGTTACTGGTTGGAAGCTGGCCGGCAGCTTGGTTATCAGCGGCTAAGAACCTGGCGCGACAGGCTGCAGCAGCGTTCTCCAGCCGTGCCAGCCCGGAATATGGGCGTGGTCCCTTCTCCATAGCCGCCGGAAGCCATATATTTGTCGAGGTGGTGCCCATCGCTAGGCGTGCGGCATTTGCCGGGGCGATATCGCCGAGTTCGCAGTTTCGATGAGTGCTCGCTCACCCCGGCGTATTTCAATCTACTCGTCGGCTCGATTCCCCAAGTGCCACAGGGGCTTCCTCCCTTGTGGTTTCGCCTTGACTTGCCTATCTAGCGCCGATACAACCCGCGCACTTAACGACAGGCGGTGAGTGACGCCAGCGTCGGAACGGATCACCCTTTTAAATCCCTCCTATCTCTACGGGACTGAACGGGCACCAACCTCGACGAATGCCGCTCAAACGCTGTCGATTGTAGCTAGGCAATGCCAGGACGATCTTGGTTCTCTTGAGCAAGTTCTCTTGAGATTGATATCGGGTGCATGACCTCGGTAGCCGACCCTCAGCACTTAAGCTGATCGGTTACGACCGCGGTCCTCTGTGGCGTCGAAGCGCTTTCCGCTCAGTGATGAGCAGTTGGCGCGATTTCGCTTTGCGCGGTGTTTTTCGGCGCGGGGCGCCGGGTGGGGCAGGTTGCCTCAATGGATCTGCGGAGCCGATGCGCGGCTTCGCGCGAAGTAAAGGATGAAGGCTGACATGCCGACGATCAACCAGCTGATCGCAAGTCCGCGTACGGTACAGAAGTCGCGCAAGAAGGTGCCGGCGTTGCAGCAATCGCCGCAGAAGCGTGGCGTTTGCACGCGCGTCTACACGACGACACCGAAAAAGCCGAACTCGGCGCTTCGCAAGGTCGCGAAGGTGCGCCTGACAAACGGCTTCGAGGTGATCGGCTACATTCCAGGTGAAGGCCACAACCTTCAGGAGCACTCGGTGGTCATGATCCGTGGCGGCCGCGTCAAGGATCTGCCTGGCGTGCGTTACCACATCCTCCGCGGCGTCCTCGATACCCAAGGCGTCAAGAACCGCAAGCAGCGTCGTTCCAAGTACGGGGCGAAGCGTCCGAAATAACCGGAGCGTAGCCAAGCTCACCCCGGGCGAAGAAAAAAGACGTGAATGGTCCGGACGAGCCCGGCCATGACGAAGGAAGATAAGAGATGTCTCGCCGCCATTCTGCTGAAAAGCGCGAAGTGAACCCGGATCCTAAATTCGGGAACATCATCATTACGAAGTTCATGAACTCGATCATGTATGACGGCAAGAAGTCTGCCGCCGAGTCGATCGTATACGGCGCGCTCGAGCTGATCGAGACCAAGACCAAGCAGGGTCCGCTGCCGGTTTTCGAGCAGGCTTTGGAAAACGTCATGCCGACGATCGAGGTGCGTTCGCGCCGCGTCGGCGGAGCGACTTATCAGGTGCCCGTTGAGGTGCGTTCGGTGCGCCGACAGGCTCTGGGTATTCGCTGGATCATCACTGCGGCCCGCGAGCGCAATGAAAAGACAATGACCGAGCGGCTCTCGGCCGAACTGCTCGACGCGTCGAATGGCAGGGGGAACGCCGTCAAGAAGCGCGAAGATGTGCATCGGATGGCGGAAGCCAACCGCGCCTTCTCGCACTATCGCTGGTAACGGCGAAACAGGGATTTAAGGAACAACCCATGCCCCGCCAACATGCCATACACGACTACCGTAATTTCGGTATCATGGCGCATATCGACGCCGGCAAGACGACAACCACCGAGCGCATCCTTTATTACACGGGCAAAAGCCACAAGATCGGCGAAGTGCACGAAGGTGCTGCGACGATGGATTGGATGGAGCAGGAGCAGGAGCGCGGAATCACCATCACCTCCGCCGCCACCACCGCGTTCTGGAACGGCAAGCGTCTGAACATCATCGACACTCCCGGTCACGTCGACTTCACGATTGAAGTCGAGCGTTCGCTGCGCGTGCTCGACGGCGCCGTCTGCGTGCTGGATTCAAACCAGGGCGTTGAGCCCCAGACCGAAACGGTCTGGCGCCAAGGAGACAAGTACAAGGTTCCGCGTATCGTCTTCGCCAACAAGATGGATAAGACTGGCGCTGATTTCTATAAATGCCTCGACGATATCGTCGATCGCCTGGGCGCCAAGCCGATTGCGATTCAGCTCCCGATCGGAGCCGAGAACAACTTCAAGGGTCTGGTCGATCTCGTCCGCATGAAAGGCGTGGTCTGGGATGACGAGGCGCTCGGCGCCTCTTTCAAGGACATCGATATTCCAGCCGATCTCGTCGACAAGGCCAAGGAATACCGAGAGAAGATGCTGGAAGCGGCCGTTGAGCTCGATGACGAGGTGCTGGCCGCGTACCTGGACGGCAATGAGCCTGACGAGGCCACTTTAAAAAGGCTGATCCGCAAGGCCGTTTTGACTGGTGCTTTCTATCCCGTGCTGTGCGGCTCGGCGTTCAAGAACAAGGGCGTGCAGCCGCTGCTGGATGCGGTGGTGGATTATTTGCCGTCGCCGGTGGACGTGCCTGCGATCAAGGGGATCGACGAGGACGGCAACGAGGTCGTCCGCAAACCGGACGATAAAGAGCCGCTCGCCTTGCTCGCATTCAAGATCATGGACGACCCGTTCGTCGGCACCATCACCTTCTGCCGCATCTACTCGGGCACGCTCCTGTCCGGAACCGGCGTCATCAACTCGACCCGCGACCGTAAGGAACGTATCGGCCGAATGTTGCTGATGCATGCCAATAACCGCGAAGACATCAAGGAAGCTTACGCCGGCGACATCGTTGCCCTCGCCGGGCTGAAGGAAGCCCGCACCGGCGACACGCTGTGCGATCCTGCCAAGCCGGTGATCCTGGAAAAGATGGAATTTCCGGAGCCCGTGATCGAGATCGCAATTGAACCCAAGTCGAAGGCGGATCAGGAAAAGCTCGGCGTCGCGCTGGCCAAACTCGCGGCGGAAGATCCCTCGTTCCGGGTCTCGACCGACGTGGAGTCAGGGCAGACCATCCTTAAAGGGATGGGCGAACTGCACCTCGACATCAAGGTCGACATCCTCAGGCGCACCTACAAGGTGGACGCCAACATCGGGGCTCCGCAGGTGGCGTTCAGGGAGCGCATTACCAAGCGGGCCGAAGTCGATTACACCCACAAGAAGCAGACCGGCGGCACCGGTCAGTTCGCCCGGGTGAAATTCGTGGTCGAGCCCAATGAGCCCGGTAAGGGTTTTGAGTTCGAATCCAAGGTCGTCGGCGGCTCGGTGCCGAAGGAATACATTCCGGGCGTCGAAAAGGGCCTCAACAGCGTGTTGACCTCAGGCGTGGTCGCCGGATTCCCGGTGGTGGACGTCAAGGTTCAATTGGTGGACGGCGCGTATCACGACGTCGACTCTTCGGCGCTCGCATTCGAGATCGCCTCACGAGCGGCCCTGCGCGAAGCGTTGCAGAAGGGTAAGTCGGTCCTGCTCGAGCCGATCATGAAGGTAGAGGTGGTGACACCGGAAGACTACACCGGCTCCGTGATCGGCGACCTGAATTCGCGGCGCGGGCAGATACAGGGTCAAGATATGCGCGGCAACGCCAACGTCATCAATGCGATGGTGCCGCTCATGAACATGTTCGGGTACGTGAATAACCTGCGCTCGATGAGCCAGGGACGCGCGACCTTTACCATGCAGTTCGATCACTACGCGGAAGCGCCGGCGAACGT
>JBJMTO010000079.1:0-56666 GCA_045811665.1 Bradyrhizobium sp. | reverse complement strand
CAGACGATGCGATTGCGAAGGCAAGTTTAGCAACCAGGATGGCTTGTATCGTCTTGGAACGGGTCTAATGGGAACAGCACGAGGTTGAACGATGAGTGAGATTGGCGAGCGAGTTAAGAAGATCGTGGTCGAACACCTTGGAGTTGAACCCGAAAAAGTGGTCGACAACGCGAGCTTCATTGATGACCTCGGCGCCGACAGTCTTGATACCGTCGAGCTCGTGATGGCGTTTGAAGAAGAATTTGGTTGTGAGATTCCCGACGATGCCGCGGAGACGATCTTGACCGTCGGTGACGCCACAAAATTCCTGGAAAAAAACGCCAAGAGCTGACGCCCTCGCGCGGTCGTGACGTAGCCGGAGGGGCAGTGGTCGAGCGCTCCAGCGGTTTCTTTTTGTGGGCCGCGAATGCCGGGCTGGAGTGCTGAATATGAGGCGGGTTGTCGTCACGGGCCTGGGCATGGTGTCGCCACTGGGCTGCGGCGTCGAGCCGACCTGGACCCGCATCCTTAACAGCGAGAGCGGCGCGAAGAAGATCGAAACGTTCGACGTCTCTGATCTGACCAGCCGGATCGCCTGCCTGATTCCACGCGGCGACGGCACTAACGGCACCTTCAATCCCGATCAATGGATGGAGCCAAAAGACCAGCGCAAGGTTGACGACTTCATCATCTTCGCGATGTGCGCGGCACGTCAGGCGCTCGACGATGCGAACTGGCACCCATCGACCGAAGATGATCGTTGTGCCACCGGGACCATGATCGGTTCCGGCATCGGCGGCCTGTCGGGTATCGCGGATACCGCGCTACTGCTGAAAGAACGTGGAGCGCGGAAGGTGTCGCCATTCTTTATTCCCGGGCGGCTGATCAATTTAGCTTCGGGCTACGTCTCGATCGCGCATGGCCTGAAGGGTCCAAACCATGCCGTGGTGACGGCCTGTTCGACCGGCGCGCATGCAATCGGGGATGCCAGCCGGCTGATCGCTCTCGGCGACGCCAATGTGATGGTGGCGGGCGGAACGGAGTCGCCGATTTGCCGGCTGTCAATGGCCGGATTTTGCGCCTCGCGTGCGCTCTCGACAGGGTTCAATGCGACACCGGAAAAGGCCTCGCGGCCCTACGACCGGGATCGCGACGGTTTCGTGATGGGGGAAGGCGCGGGAATCGTGGTGCTGGAAGAATACGAGCATGCGAAGAGCCGTGGCGCGCGAATATATGCGGAGGTGATCGGTTACGGGCTTTCGGGCGACGCCTATCATATCACCTCGCCAACGCCCGATGGCGATGGCGCTTTCCGAAGCATGAGCGCCGCGATGAAGCGGGCGGCAATCAGTTCATCGGATATCGATTATATCAATGCGCACGGGACTTCGACGCAGGTCGGCGACGAAATCGAGCTCGGAGCGGTGGAGCGGCTGTTAGGTAATGCCGCATCCAAGGTATCGATGTCTTCCACCAAATCCTCGACCGGACATCTGTTGGGCGCCGCAGGAGCCGTCGAAACCATTTTCAGCATCCTGGCGATTCGCGATAACGTTGCTCCTCCGACCATCAATCTCGATAACCCATCCGTTCAAACTGCGATCGATCTGGTGCCGCTGGCAGCACGGAAGCGCGAGATCAACGTGGCACTGTCGAATTCATTCGGTTTCGGCGGCACCAACGCTTCTTTAATCCTGCAACGGGTGGCCAACTGACGCGTACCGAGAGTATCCACCGTTCCGCCGTATTCGATGATAGATCCTGAGTAAGGCGTAAAGGCCGATGTGGCAGCTTTCGCCGGGCCACGATTAACCGACAGAATTTGGGTTGTATCGATGAGTGAGAGGCCGCCCATTTCCCCACGCAGTCCGCGCGCAGCGCTGGAGCCCGAGCAGCTTCCGCCCCCGCCAAAACGATCGGAGCGCGCGCGCAATCCGTTCGTCGTGGTGGGTAATGCCGTCATCACAATCCTGCTGGCGCTGATGATTGGAACTGGCGCCCTCTACATCTACGGCAAGCAGAAGATCGAGGCTCCCGGCCCGCTGCATGAGGAAAGGATAGTGAACATCCCGACCCGCGCGGGAATGACCGACATCGCCGATACCCTGCAACGCGAAGGTGTCATCGACAACAATCGATGGGCGTTCATCGGTGCTGTATTTGCCTTGAAGGCGCGCTCTGAACTCAAGCCCGGCGAATACCTGTTCCAGAAGAACGCCAGTTTGCGCGACGTGATCGGAACGATTGTCGAAGGCAAGGTGGTGCAGCATGCCGTCACCATTCCCGAAGGGCTTACATCCGAACAGATTGTGGCCCGGCTTTCGGAAAGTGACATTTTCTCTGGCTCAGTCCGGGAAATGCCGCGCGAAGGCACGATGCTGCCCGAAACATACAAGTTTCCTCGCGGCACAAGCCGCGAGCAGGTGATTGCCCGCATTCAGCAGGCCCAGAAGCGCACGCTCGCGGAAATATGGGAGCGCCGCACTCCTGACCTTCCGATCAAGACGCCGGAGCAACTGGTCACGCTGGCATCGATCGTTGAGAAGGAAACAGGCAAGTCCGATGAACGCAGTCGTGTTGCCGCCGTATTCGTGAACCGGTTGCGGCAAAAGATAAAGCTGCAGTCGGATCCGACCATCATCTATGGGCTGGTCGGGGGCAAGGGAACGCTGGGCAGGCCGATCAAGCGCAGCGAGATCCTGCAGCCGTCGCCCTACAACACCTACGTCGTCGACGGGCTTCCGCCAGGGCCGATCGCCAATCCGGGACGCGCCTCGCTTGAAGCAGCCGCCAATCCCGCCCGTACCCGGGACCTGTTCTTCGTCGCGGACGGCAACGGCGGCCACTCCTTCAGCGACACCTACGACCAGCACCAGAAGAACGTCGCCAAGCTGCGCGCGATTGAAAAACATATCCAGAACGATACGGTGGACCCGGCCGACGACACTCAACCGGCCAGCGCCAACGCGCCAGCAGACACCAACCCCACGGCGACCACCTCAAGACCGGGGAGCGCGAAAAAACCCGCTCGACCGGTGCCTCCGGCGCGACAGGGCACCGTTGAAACGACGGCCTCTCCGCCGGTCGTTCAGCGTTAGGGCCGTATCTAATCAACGTTGCCGGGCCAACCGCGTATTGGCAAATCCGGTATTCACTCCGGCGCAATACGCGATATGGTCGCGCGGTTCTTGCGAATCTCGTTCAATTCGGTCGGAGAAAAACAGGCGATGGCGCTTTCGAGCATGACCGGTTTTGCCCGAAGCCATGGCGCCAGCGGACCATACACGTTCGAGTGGGAACTGAAGTCGGTTAACGCCAAAGGCTTCGACTGGCGGATGCGCCTTCCGCCCGGGTGGGACGACCTGGAATCGGTTGCCAAAAAGCGGGCGGGTGAGGTGCTCTCTCGTGGGACTGTGTATGCCAATTTGAGCGTCAAGCGCACCACGCCGAGTTCGATGGTCCGCATCAATGAAGACGTATTGGCATCGATCGTGAAGGTGGCGGGCGTGCTCGCCGGCAGGATCGACGCGGTGGCCCCCAGCATTGACGGGCTGCTGTCCATCAAGGGCGTCATTGAAGTCGTGGAGCCGGAAAGCAATGAGGCCGAGGACAAGGCGGCCAAGGCCGCCGCCGCGGAAGCCTTCGATCAGGCGCTTGTCGAACTGACGGCGATGCGCCAGCGTGAGGGCGTGACGCTTGGGCACATACTCTCGCAAAGAATGGATGAGATCGAGCGGCTTGCCGAGCGGGCCGAGAGTGCGCCCGGGCGCAAGCCGGAGGCGATCAAGGCGAGGCTTGCCGAACAGATCGCGACATTGCTGGACAGCTCGGACCGTTTCGACCCCGACCGCCTCAACCAGGAAGCGCTTCTGATCGCCGCCAAGGCCGACATTCGCGAAGAACTCGACCGCATCGCCTCCCATATCGCGCAAGCCCGCGAGATGATCGCGAAGGGTGGGCCGATCGGGCGCCGGCTTGATTTCCTGGCGCAGGAATTCAACCGCGAGGTCAACACCTGCTGCTCAAAATCAAACGACCTCGAATTGACTAATACGGGACTGGAGATGAAGAACGTGGTCGAACAATTCCGCGAACAGGTTCAGAATCTGGAGTGACTATGAAGGCGCGTGGCCACGGCTTCGAAGGGGTTGAACGGCGCGGATTGATGTTCGTGCTGTCATCGCCCTCAGGCGCGGGAAAGACGACGCTGTCCCGCTTGCTGATGGATCGCACCCCAGGCCTGAAGATGTCGGTCTCTGCGACGACGCGGCCCGCGCGGCCCGGCGAAACCGACGGCCGGGATTATCACTTCATGGACGACAATCGTTTTGAACAGATGGTCAAGGCCGGCGAGTTGCTGGAATGGGCCACGGTGTTTGAACATCGCTACGGCACACCGCGCGCGCCGGTTGAGGCGGCTTTGTCCGCCGGAGAGGATGTGCTGTTCGATATCGATTGGCAGGGAACGCAACAACTGCGGGAAAAGGCAGGGGCCGATGTCGTCAGCGTTTTCATCTTGCCACCCTCCGCGGCAGACCTGGAAAAGCGACTGCACTCGCGAGCCCAGGATTCAGACGAGGTGATCCGTAGGAGAATGAACCGCGCCAGCAACGAAATGAGTCATTGGGCCGAATACGACTATATCGTCATCAACCACGATATCGACGGAGCGTTTGCAGAGGTGCAATCGGTGCTGAACGCGGAGCGGCTAAAACGAGAGCGCCGGACAGGCCTGACGACCTTCGTGAGGGAGCTGCAGCAGCAGCTAGAGAAGTAGCGGATTTCGTCAGGTCGGTGTTCGGATCGATACCCGCGAAAAAAATTCCGCCGCGGTTCTCCGGTTCGGATTGTCGGCCGCTTGATCGAGGTCGCGAGGGCTAGTTCTGCGTCGCGGCAGCACGTCATTCATCGGAATATCCGACAGCACAATTCGGTCGTCATCCGTGAATTCCGAGCTGGCGCCTCGCCGCACGCGCACTTTGGCGGGCCGAAGCAGTCGCGGGCCCCCGAAGCTCAGAACCAGACGTGCCGTAATAGCTGCGAGCGCCAATGCGCCGGCGATGACGCCCAGCAGCATCGGCACCGAACTGAACTGATCCAGCAGTGACGAATCCGCCGCGGCGAGCGGAACGGAGACCTGTGAGACCTGTGCCGATGGCGGAGCGGGCGGCGAATTTGATTGCACGTTTGACGCCAGTTTGTCCTGCGGCGGGGTTGGTGCGACGGGCGCACTCACTCCCGACGGTTCGGGCCATCGCGTGGCGATAACCGACCTTGCAGGCTCCAAAACGCGGAGGGCGGCAATATTTCCAGCGCTTGCCCCATCTGCCTGCACCGTGCGAACCGCACGATCAGCGCCGCTCTGCAAGTTGGTTTGCGCGGGTAGCTCCGCGTGAGCGTCCACAACCAAACGCTGCGATGCACTCGCAGCCTGTGGCGGAATCGCTTTGGCGGACCGGGAGGACTGAGGGCTGACCTTGTCGCCGACTTGCCGCAGATACCAGCAGTGGCGCTTGGTGGCCCGATCGATTCGGTAGTTCCAGTGGGTGCCCTCAGGCTTTGCACCCTTCGGAGCCAAGAGGCATTCGTCCGTCCCGCGCGCTTGCCCCTGGGATATGGTCGCCAGAGGAATGCCGGCGATGATACTGGCCAGGACCGCCAAGCCGTATTTCGCGGTTCTTTGTTTGGACATATGCGACTCCGGTGCACAGAGGCGATGCTCGCACTCTCAACATCGGAAAATACTTGGGTCGTATTGAGTCGCAATTTCGTGCAGCATGGGGCTTAATTCGGGCTCGCGCCTGCATGGGTGCCCCACGTCCTCGCGGAGGGGCATGGCAAGGCCGCGATGCCCAAGGTTGGAAGCTCTCTAGCGTCAGTTCTTCAGCACGATGCGCCCGACCACTTTTCCGGCCCTGAGCTCGTCGATCCATTTCTGAACATCGGCCATGGGCTCCTCCTTCATGGGCGTGGGCTTGATCTTGCCCGCGCGCGCCAGCGCCATAAGCTCCTGTCCCTCCGCCAGCGTTCCGACCATGAAGCCCTCTATGGTCATGCGCTTGTAGATCCACTGCACCATGGGCAGGCTGAAATTGCCGCCCATGAGGCCCGAGACTACGATCTTGCCACCGCGCGCGAGTACAGAAACCGCGAACGCCATCGACTTCTCGTTGCCGGCGAAATCGACGATTTCATCGAACCCGCCCTCGGTTTCCTTGATGATGCGTTTGACCACGTCTGGTTCGGACGGATCGTAGGCCACCTCAGCGCCGTTCCGCATCGCCGCGTCACGGGCCGCCTGACTCAAATCCGCGACCGAGATCATCTGCCGGAACATGGCCGGCGCGAGAGCCAGCCCCATCATGCCAACGCCACCAAGACCTATCAGCAGGAGATTGCGCTGGCGCGGTCGGTCGACAAGCCGTTTCAGTGCGCCGTACGCGGTCACGCCGGAGCACATCAGAGTCGCGGCCTGATTGACCGGAAGCGGATCATAATCGAGCAGGTATTTGGCATCCGGGACCAGCACGTGGGTTGCAAATCCACCGTCGATGGCCACGCCGAGGAAGCGCTGTTTCATGCACAGGTTCTCGTCGCCGTTGGCGCAGTCGCGGCATTGGCCACATCCGATCCAGGGAAAGACGGCCTTTTTGGCGCCAATCAATTGCTTCGAAACATCGCTGCCGACTTCCTCGACGACGCCGGCGATCTCGTGTCCCAATGTGAATGGCAGGGCCATGCCGCGTGTCGTATCGAGCCGCTTTCCGCCGCCAAGGTCGGCATAGCCGTCCTGGATGTGAAGGTCCGAATGACACAACCCGCATCGCGCGATGCGGACGAGCACTTCCTTGCCCTGGGGCTTTGGTGTCTCGACGATGGTTTCGCACAGTGGCGCATCGAATTTGACTAATGACTGGCGTCGCATCTGCGCCATGGCGTATCTCCCTTATTGAGCATTCGTTTTTGTGTTGCGTATATCGGTCAATTCGCGGGCCATGGCAACAAAGCCACTGACCGGAATGGTCTCGGCGCGCCGGGTCAGATCGACGTTCGCCGCTCCAGCAAGCCGAGCCGGTTCGACGGCCAGCGACTTGAGGCTTTGCCGCAGCATCTTGCGCCGTTGTCCAAACGCCGCTGCCGCAACCTGCTCGAGCGCCCTTCGATCGCATATCTGCGGCGTGAGGCGCGGCACCAATCGCACGACGGATGAAGTTACCTTTGGTTGCGGAACGAAGGCTGCCGGAGAAATGTCGAACATTATCTTTGTTTCGGCGCGCCAGTTCGCCAGCACCGCCAGCCGACCATAGGCATCGTCGTTCTCCCGCGCGACGATGCGCTCGGCTACCTCGCGCTGAAACATCAACACCATCATGTCGTACCAGGGTGGCCAGGGCTCCGTGGAGAGCCAGTCGATCAACAGCGCGGTGGCAACATTGTAGGGCAGGTTGGCAACGATCTTGACGCTGCCGTCGCCGAGCAAGGGTCGCGGATCGAAATGCATGGCATCCGCAGACACGATCTCCAACCGTCCCGGATATCGTCTTGAGATATCCTCAAGAGCGGGAAGGGCGCGCTGGTCCCTCTCGATCGCGATGACACGCCGTGCGCCCAACGCGAGTAATGCGCGCGTCAGGCCGCCGGGCCCGGGCCCGACCTCGACAACCGTTGCATCCTCCAGCGGCCCCGCAGTGCGCGCGATCCGCGCCGTCAGGTTGAGGTCCAGCAAGAAGTTCTGGCCAAGGGATTTGCGCGCGGACAGCGCATGCTGGCGAATGACGTCGCGAAGCGGCGGAAGATCATCGATTCCGCTCATGCGGGCGTTGTCGCTGCCATGCGCGCCGCCAGCCGCAGGGCGGCGACAAGGCTGGAGGGATTCGCCCGACCGGTACCGGCGATATCAAATGCGGTGCCATGATCGGGTGATGTTCGAATGAACGGCAGCCCTAGCGTGACATTGACGGCGTCATCAAATGCAAGCGTCTTGATCGGGATCAGCGCTTGATCGTGATACATGCAGATCGCGCAGTCATAGGTCTTGCGCGCGGCAGCGTGGAACATGGTGTCTGCCGGCAACGGACCGCGGGCATCGATGCCTTCCCCACGCAATATTTGAGTAGCAGGCGCCACGATGGTCTGGTCCTCAGCGCCAAGCGAGCCGTCTTCGCCTGCATGCGGGTTCAGGCCCGACAGCACGAGTTTTGGATTGCGGACGCCTAATCGGCTTTTCAGGTCCGCGACGACGATGCGCGCCGTCGTGACGATCAATGCAGTCGACAGCTGCGAGATCGCTTCCCGCAGCGGGAGATGGATAGTTACTGGCACGACCGCGAGGCCAGGTGACCAAAGCATCATCACGGGTTGTGGAGCGTGAGCGCCCGCGGCCGCGAGTTCGGCAAGAAACTCGGTGTGGCCGGGATGACGGAAACCGGCGCGGTAGAGAACGCTTTTTGCAATCGGATTGGTGACGACAGCGCTGGCGAGCCCACCGGCGACGTCTGCGACCGCCTGTCGGATTGAGGCTAGCGCAGCGTCGGCACTGGTGCCATCCGGTTGGCCGGGCTGCGCTGCCGCCTGGCAGCCCGTGGGCACCACCGGCAATGCATCAGCAAACGCCCCTGCGGCATCTTCAGCGCGAACGTCAACCGTTCTAACATTCAGCCCGAGAGCCTTGGCCCGCCGATCAACGGCGTCCCGATCCCCGAGTAGGTAAAACGGTGGCAGATTGAGTTCACCTCGGAGCAGCCACGCCTTCAGTGTGATATCGGGCCCTATGCCTGCGGGCTCACCTAAGGTCAGCGCCAGTGGCTTTGCCATGGCGTCAACGATATTCGATCATCGCGGCTTTGCGGATTTCCTGAAGGTACCATTTCGACTTTGCCTCGTACTTCTCGGCGTACATCTTTTCCCGGATTTCCTTCTTCTTGGGCGTATCGACGGTGGTCGGATTTCGTCCGCACAGCGCGACCATCTCCACACCCTGCTTTGTCACCTCAGGAGCGGTTAAATGGCCGACCGGCGTCTTGTCGAGTACCTCACGCAGAACAGGGGGAATGTCGGCGGAGGTCTTGGTCACGATCTCGCGGATCGCGGCATTTGGCATCGATTTGAAGAAGGCATTCGCCTCGGCACAGGTCTGAACCCGGTTACGCAAAGCTTCGGCTTCCTTTTGTCTCGCCTCGATCGCCGCAGGTCCGGATCCTCGCGGAACGATCAGAACGATCGGCTGCATCTTGTACTCGAACGAGTCGCCCTGCGGCTTTTGATCGCCTCCGGCACCCTGGATGGCAGCCACGACGTCCTTTTCGCCGACCTGGAGGCTCTCCTTGTATCGTCCGCGAACGAGACTGGTCCAAACCATATCGGCCTTCAGGCGCGCCTTGAGCGTCTCGGGTCGAATGCCCTGGCTTTCGAGGGACTTCGATAATTGGTCTGGCGTGATCCGCATTCGTCCGCTCATTGCCGCGTAGGATTGGTCGACATCGGAGGCGGTGGGATCGACACCAAATCTCTTGGCTTCCTTGATCTTGAGCTTCTCTTCTATCAATTCGTTGATCACATGCTGCCGGTCGGCAGTTTTGTGAGTAGTCAGGAAAATCAATTTGCTGCGCTGTTCGATGTCGTAGGTTGTGATTGGGTCGCCATTGACCATGATCGCGACGGATTGAGCTGGCGAGGGCGATGCGTGGATGACAAGCAGCAGCGCCGCGCTACAGCCCAGCAAGAGACGCGAGAATCGATGGGAGAACATTGCAATCATGGTCATATTATTCGCGCGATCAGCCGGTTCGAATTGAACATCCGGATTGCTCCGGCGAGTAACATCACCGGTTCTACTGAATAGTTCCGGCGGCGGCCGAGGCAGCCGAAGTAGCGAGGGTGCGTAAGCCGATCTGCACCATAAAGGCGTGGCTGAGCACGGGCGGCGTTAAGCCTGCAGAATAGCTGTACGAAGTAACATAGTTGGCCGCCAGCACGAAGCAGTCGTCCACGTAGCCCGCACCGACAATGTACTGATTGACTTTATTCGCTTCGAGGTCCCATCGCGCGGCTCCGGTCATGACCCAGTTGGCCGCTACCTTCATCGACGCGCTGCCCAACAGCCCTTCGCGGCGGGTAAGATATCCAAGCTCCGGTTGCGGGGCATAATTACCGTACATGAGGCTGACGGACCATCGATCGAAGGCCGCGCGGCCTTCAGCCTCGAAACGATTGACGTTCAGCGTCGGTTCGTCCAGCCGCGTGCGCACGCTGAAAGTGTAGGTCCGGTTTGGCGAATAATTGACCCTGCCGACGTAGTCAGATCGGGTGTTCTGCAAACCGGAATCCATTCCTGTATTGGTCGCATCTGCGACGGCAAACGAATTCATTCCGAACAGCTGGTAGGACTGTCCGAACAGCACATTGACCGACCCGCCGCGGTCGAACTGGGTGGTCGCCTGCACGCCGACATTGGCGCGGCCGCCGCCTTCGACCCGGTCATAGCCTGAGAATTTGTCGACCCTGAACAGGTTGCTCGCGTCGAACACCATGCTCTGTGCGTCTTCGTTCGGAAGCTTGCCTGCATAGGATTCGTTTGGCCGGATAATGATTTGCGCGATCGGCTCGAGCGTCGTGGTGCCCCAAGGCTGAACATTGATGAAGGGGTAGCGATATTCGAGGCCGACGGTCGGCATTACCCGTGCGGCCTGCGTATCGCCTACCGGGAGGAAGTTGGAAACCCCGGGCTGGTTGGAGATCGATGCGTCGATGGCGTCCGCGCGGATGCTCGCAAACGGCGTCCAGATTTGTCCGGCAGAATCAGTGAACGATCGGCGCCATTGCGCCTCAGCCGTGAGCCGCGTGTACGTACCGGGCATGCCGCGAAGCAGGCACTGGCTTGGCAAGCGGGCCAAAGGATCGGCGGACGCGGTCAAGCACAGGCTGTTGGTGTTGGCCAACGTGGTGATCGGGTCGAATGCGGCCGTTTGCCGGCTCAGGCTCGTGAAGTTCGTTTTGTAGCTGACCTCTCCGCCAAAGATCGGGCTATTGAGGACGTTCGAATAATCGACCACCGGGTGAATAACCGGGACCTTTTCCTGGAAGCCAGAAAAGCTGAGATAGTAGATCGTGCGCGCGTCGAAGTAGCTGCGATTGCCGACACCGGTGAGATAGAGCTGTGAGATGGCTTCCGTCGGTAGGGTCATGAACGAGTTCATGGGATCTCGGTACTGCGACAGCCGGTAGTCCGACATGAAGTAGTAGTCCGACAGCGCAACGCCGTCCCAGCCCCACACCCATTTGTCATTCAGGGCGAACTGCCCTCTGGTCTCGATGCCGCCGCGGAATTGGCGATCGCCGGGTTGACCAGCGAACGCGCCCTGATCGAGTTGGTCGATGCCATAGGCCCGGATTTGATAAGAACCGTCGAGCAGACGCTGGCGGAATTCGCCCTGAAACAGAACCCCCTGCCGGGTCGTAAAGCGCGGGTTGAACGTGGCGTCGTAATCGGGAGCGATGGCCCAGTAGAAGGGGGTCTCCACACCAAATCCATAGGTCGAAACCGTACTGAAGCCTGGCATCAAGAACCCAGTTTTGCGCTTCACCGTCGGGTCCGGCGTCGAAAAATACGGCAGATAAGCCATCGGAACGCCAAAGAACTCGAGCTGGGCGTTCTCGAAGTACAGCATCTTCTCGGTCTGATCGTGAATGATGCGAGCGCCCTTGACCTGCCACAGTGGCGGCTTCTTCGGGTCGTCCTTACAAGGTGCGCAGGCGGTATAGACGCCGTTCTCAAACACGGTGTAGTTGCCCGCCGAGCGGTCGGCGCGGCTCGCAGCCATTCGCGTGGCATCGGCGGTGTCGACCCGCAGCGAATCAACGAATCCGTCGCGGTAGTCGTCGCTCAAATCCATAATGTTGGCGTAGGTGATCTTGCCGTCCGCATCGGTCATGCGGATGTTGCCCTCGGCATGCAAGCGCTTGGTTTTCTGGTCGTAGATGACCTTGTCAGCCTCGACGCTCGTTCCGTTGTAGAACATCTGGACGTTGCCGACCGCCGACACCCGCGAATTGTTGTGGTCGTAATCGACCTCTACGGCCTGGACGAGCATCTGCCCGTCGTTGGCGGGGCGGGTTGGAGGCGGCCGCGGTGGTCGCGGGTTGTAGGTAAATCCTTGCGCGGACGCTGTGGTCGCGAAGTCCACGGGGGCAGCAAGGAGTAGCCCGAGAACAAGAGCGAGAGCCGAGAGCCTGACGAAGACCAAGCCGACCCGATGGCGGCGCACGGGGGTGCGCCGACCGCAAGCAGCCGACATTCTATGGCGGGTGGCGACGATAGCCACTACCCGTCCTCCTGGTACAGCAAGGCCAAAAAGCCGGTGAGGCCGCCCACAAGCACGGGCAGCCACGCCGCAGCGATCGGATGCATCAACTCAGCCTTGCTCAAATCCTCAGTGACTTTCGATAGAACGTAGAGCAGAAACCCTGCTCCCACGCCACTTAAAACCATCTTTTGCACGCCGCCGAACCGGAAGAACCGCAGGCTGACGGCTGCCGCCAGCATCACCATCGCGGCCAGCAAAAAGGGCTGTGCGATGAGCTTGTGGTACTGCAAACGGTACCCGGCCGTTGCAAAACCCGAGCTTTCCGAGGACCGGATATACGTCGGCAGTTGCCAAAATGACACAGTTTCGGGAGTCGAGAAGCTGTTGCGGACCTGGGCGGGTGTCAGGCTGGTCGGAAGGGCAAAACTGTCCTGGTCCACGGGCGGGCTGTCCAGCGCGTATCGGCGTGCCGATTTGAACAGCCAGCGTCCTTCCTCCAGCGTCGCCTCGCGGGCTTCGATGCGCTCCTTGAACCGGGAGTCAGCATCGAACCGGAACAGCGTCAGCCCCGTCAGCCGCGCCCCCTGTTGCTCGCTTCGCGCCGCGTTGATGATGACCTGTCCGTCGCTGTTGACCTGATTGATCCAGAAGCCCGAGGCGTCCTGAATTCCGCCGCCCGGCGCGGAGCCGAACAGCTCGGCTTCCATGCGCTTGGAAAGTTCACGGAGATTCGCGGACAAGGGATTGTAAGCGGTGGTGGCCAACGTTCCCAGCACGATTGCGCTGACAAGCGCTGGCGCGATGAACTGCCAGGCAGAGATGCCGGCGGCGCGCGCCACCACAAGCTCCAGCCGCCGCGAAAGCGCGAGATAGCAGGTCATCGCGCCGATGAGGATGCAGAACGGCATCATCTTTTCGAGCAGTTGCGGCACCCGAAACAGTGAGGTCTGCGCCACCGTGATCGCCGACGCTGAGGCCAACCCCGACGTCCGTCTCACCATTTCGATGTAATCGACCAGCACGAGGAGCACAAAAATGCTGGCGAACACGCCCACGGCAGAAACCACAAATCGGCCAGCAAAATATCGACCCAGCGTGTTGGTCATCATGCTCATGCTGAGACCGGCTTGCTGAACAGCCGAAACAGACGCGCGTTCGACCTACTGATTGCTTCCATCAGTGCGGCCGGCGGCTCGACAACAACGCTGCCTACGATGATCCAGATGCTTGCCCCGATCGACACCGCAAGCATCAGATATTGAATGACGGGCGCCATAGCGGATTTGACCGCCATTACGGAGCAGGCGAATCCCAGCATTCGCAACCCGAATACCGTCAAGATCGAACTACCAATCGAGAAGTTGCGGCTCTGCCGCGTCGTGCGCGGGGCTCCGAGAAACGCAAATGTCAGCGCCGCAAAAGCGAAGGGGTAGATCGGGGCCATGAACCGATCATGCAGTTCGGCGCGGAACTGACCGGGTAGTTGCATATAAACGGGATCATCTGCGGCGGGCGCGAGCAATTCCCAGAGATAGCGCTCGCGGATGCCCAGCGTAACGTCCCGGCCTTGATTCGAGAACTTCGACATGTCGAAAGCATAACGCCCAAATGCCACGAGCGCAGGATCGCGCTTGCCGAGTTCGAATCGCTCCAGGTTTCCGTCTTCCAGGATCAGAAACGACCCGCGCTCGTTTTTGAGGATGGTTCCGTGGTCGGCGATGATGCTGACACGTTCTTTCGGGTCGCGACGATCATCGACAAAGATGCCGACGAGTACCCCGCCAGGCTGCCGTTCCCGGATCCTTATGGTCAGGTTCTGATCGAGCTGCGCGAACCGGCCGGGCTGGAGGATGTTGGTGAGCACGTCCGCCGTGATTTCAGCGTCCCATCGCTTCAGACGGCGCATGCCGTCCGGGGCGAGATAGGAGGCGATGAACGCGACCATTACCGCCACCACGGCTGTGGCGTACAAAAACGGACGGAACAGCCTGAACGGGGACAACCCCGCAGCGTTCATCACGATGATCTCGGAGTCGGTCGCCAGCTTATTGAGCGTGTGCGAGATGGCGATCATCAGCGCGATGGGCGAGATGATCAGCACCAGCGCCGGAATCACCAGGCTGGTGACACCAAGGAACGTGACGATCGTCTGGCCCTGGCTGGTCATCAGGTCGATGCCGCGCAACGCCTGCGTAATCCAGATCACTCCAGTCAGGCTGACGAGAACCAGCGCAAACGATGCCAGCGTCGTGCGAAAAATGTACTTGTCGATCGACCCCATTGCTACCGCACGATCCCACCCTGCCAGCACTTACGACCAATCCCGTGGGATACCCATGGTCGCGCAGTCCTTCCTGCAGCCAGCACCCTCACACTAGCATCCCTTTGATCCGTCAACAAAATGGCTGCCCGATGGCACCCATGAGCTGATGTTAATAATCGGTGCTATGTGTCCTCTCTGCCACTGCAGGACGGGTGTGGGGTGAGTAGTCAGGTGACTTGGCAGGTGACTTGGCAGGTGAGCCGTTGAGAGGTCATAGTGCCGGCCTATGCTTTTGAGGCATGCGAACCGTAGCCGAGAGAGCGTTTCGGGCGCCATGCCCGGGTTTTCCTGCACTAGACAGCCCTGATATTTGGAGGATTTGCCTATGTCCGACGCCGTAAAGGTCGGCTTCGTCCCGTTTTCGAGCGCCCGTAGGGGCGTTCTCGTCATTTTCTCGGACGAGACGTTGCAGTTCGGCGCCGCAACGCGGAAGGCGCTGGGTCGGGCCGCCAAGCTGGTCAGCAGGGCGGGAGCAACCAACCAATTCAAGGGCAAGAGCGGGTCGGTACTCGATATTCTGGCGCCCGAAGGCCTGAAAGCCTCGCGCCTGATCGTGATCGGCGTCGGCAAACCCGGAGCTATCAAGCACCACGATCTTCTCAAGCTTGGCGGAGCTGTGGCGGGTAAACTTCGCACGGGCGGCGATCCCGTGACGATCATCGCGGAATTGCCGAACGGGGCCATGACCCCCGAGCAGGCCGCTGGCCTCGCATCGGGCGTGCTGCTGCGAGCCTATAAGTTCGACCGCTACAAGACCAAAAAGAAAGATGGCGAGGACACGGCGTTGCGCGCGGACGTGTCACTCGCGGTCAGCGATGTGGCAGGAGCCAACAGAGTATTCAAGCATGACGCACGAGTCGTGGACGGTGTGATCATGGCGCGGGAACTGGTGAATGAGCCTCCCAACGTGCTCTACCCTGAGGAATTCGCCCGACGCGCGAGCCAACTCCGGAAGCTCGGGGTGGATGTGCAAATTCTCGACGTCAAAGCCATGAGGAAACTCGGAATGGGCGCGCTGCTGGGAGTCGCGCAAGGCTCCGCGCGGCCGGGCCGTACCGTGATCATGCGCTGGAACGGCGGCAAGGGCGGTGATCAGCCGGTGGCCTTTGTAGGGAAGGGTGTCTGCTTCGATACGGGGGGCATTTCCATCAAGCCCGCGGGAAGCATGGAGGACATGAAGGGCGACATGGGTGGTGCGGCTTGCGTGGTCGGACTGATGCATGCGCTGGCGGCGCGCAAGGCCAAGGTCAACGCCATAGGTGCTATCGGACTGGTCGAGAACATGCCGGACGGTAATGCTCAGCGCCCGGGCGATATCGTCACCTCGATGTCAGGACAGACCATCGAGATCATCAATACGGACGCAGAGGGCCGATTGGTCCTCGCCGACGTGCTTTGGTACGTAGCCAAGAAGTTCAAGCCGAAATTCATGGTCGATCTGGCTACGCTGACCGGGGCGATCATGGTGGCGCTCGGCACGGAATACGCCGGCCTTTTCTCCAACAACGACGAACTGGCGGAGCGGCTGACAAACGCCGGGCTTGCGACGGGTGAACGGGTCTGGCGCATGCCGCTTGGACCCGAATACGACAAGCAGATCGACTCCCAATTCGCGGACATGAAAAATACCGGTGGGCGTCACGGCGGCTCCATCACAGCAGCTCAGTTTCTGCAGCGCTTCGTCGATGACACGCCCTGGGCTCATCTCGACATCGCGGGAACGGCAATGGGCGCGCCGAAGTCCGACATCAATCAAAGCTGGAGTTCGGGCTACGGCGTTCGCCTTCTCGAGCGGCTGGTGGCGGAGTATTATGAAGGCAAGAGATGACGGAGGTCCTTTTCTACCACCTACAGAACATGTCTGTCGAAAGCGTGTTGCCGCCGTTGCTGGAAAAATCACTGGAGCGCGGCTGGCGGGTTGTCGTGCAGTCGACGTCGCAGGAGCGCGCCGAGGCGCTCGATGCACACCTGTGGACTTACCGGGACGATTCGTTTTTGCCTCATGCCACCTGGCGCTCCGGCGATGCGCAGGAGCAGCCGATCGTGCTGGCCATCGAAGATGGCAACCCGAACGGCGCAAATGTGAGGTTTCTGATCGACAGTGCCGCGTTGCCTCCGGACTCCGGCAGTTACGAGCGAATGGTGCTGGTCTTCAATGGTGATGACGCCGACGCGCTCGCCGCGGCGCGGGGGGCCTGGACCGATTGCAAGGCGCGCGGCTTTGAGGTCACCTATTGGCAGGCCGATGAGCGCGGCAGGTGGCAGCGGCGGGATTAACGGCCTGGCGAATAATTATGATGTGGGTTTCGGCCCGCCAGCTTGGACAAAGCCACTCTGGTGCCGCAAAGTGATGGTGGGACAGCCGCTTACTCTTGGTGGAGTGGGAAAAAATCTATCGTGCGAAACAACGGCCTTCATCGAAACCGACTGAAGCTCGGCCTGTTGCTCCTCGCACCAGTTGTCGCGGGCTGCTCGGGCGGGTCGGATCTTTTGTCCAAGGATGCCGAGTGGTTCTCGCGACCTGGGCGATTGTTCATCCGGAACATCTCCATCGACTCGCCGCCGCTCACCCCTAACAAGCAGGTAGGCGCCGACGATTTGGTAAGCGCCGAGGGATCCTGCCCAGGTACGGGGCCGGTGGGCGGCAACCCCAGCGATGCCAATGCCGCCAAGGACGACGCTGCGGCAGCGCCGCTGCCTTCAACCATGGGAACCGTTGCACTCGGCCATACCGAATGCGACGTCGTTCGGGGCATCGGCGCGCCGGCGAGCGTCAATCTCTCCAGTAATCCCAGGGGTGAACGGGTCGCGGTGATCAGCTATTCGCAAGGGCAGCGCGCCGGCATTTATACCTTCACCGCAGGACGTTTGAGTTCGATTGAGCGCGCGCCGGAACAAGCCGCCGCACCGCATACGGCAAAATCGAAGCCCAAGAAAAAACCTGCTGCGACCTGATTGGCGCTTAGGTGCCGGTTGACTCGACGCTTTGCGCCTTGAGTTGCTTCAGCCGGTCGCTTCGTCGTACTGCGAACTCACCGCCAGCCATTCTTCTTCCGCCCGCTGCAACGCGCTCTCGGCGCCGGCGCGCGCCTTCGCAAGTTGCGCGGCCTGCTTCGGATCGCGCTTGAACAACTCGGGCAACGCCAGCGCGGAATCGATTTTGGATATGATCCCGTTGATGCGCGCAATCTCGGCCTCGGCCTGGGATATCTTCTGTTTCAGCGGAAGCCGCTTTTCGGTCTTTGTACGTTGGGTTTTTTCCGGAGCATTTCCGTTGCGGTCCCGGGAGCTGGCGCGCATGCCCCGCGCCGATAATACCATGCGTCGGTAGTCGTCGAGGTCGCCGTCAAAGTTCGTGACTGTCTGGTCGGCTACGACCCATAGCTGATCCGCACAGGCTTCAATCAGGTATCGATCGTGCGAGACCATGATGACAGTACCCGCATATTCGTTGATGGCCTCGGCTAGCGCGGCGCGGCTGTCGATGTCGAGGTGGTTCGTCGGCTCGTCGAGGATGATCATGCTTGGACCGAAGAAGGTCGCAAGCCCCAGTAGCAATCTGGCTTTCTCGCCGCCGGAGAGGCTCTTCACCGGCGTGTCGCCCGCCTTACCCGAAAAGCCGATTGCGCCCGCGCGCCCCCGCACCTTGGTTTCGGGAGCTTCCGGCATCAGCTTGCGCACGTGGTCACAGGGCGAGCCGTCCAGGTCGAGTTCATCCAACTGATGCTGGGCGAAATAGCCGATCGAGAGTTTCTCCGCGCGCGTGACGTGCCCCGAGAACGGCGCAAGCCGGTTGGCTAGGAGCTTGACGAGGGTCGACTTGCCGTTGCCGTTGGATCCGAGCAGCGCGATGCGGTCGTCATTGTCGAGGCGCAACGTAACCCGCTTGAGCACCGGCCTTTGTTGATCGTACCCGACGGTGACGTCATCCACCGCGATAATGGGCGGTGAGAGCATCTTCTCAGGCCTTGGAAACGATATCTCCCGCACATCCTGTGTTACGAGCGCAGTAACGGGCTTCATCCGTTCCAGCATTTTGACTCGCGACTGTGCCTGACGGGCTTTCGATGCCTTGGCTTTGAAGCGGTCGACAAAAGCTTGCAGGCGCTTACGCTCGTCGGCCTGGCGTTTTGCGTGCTTGGCGTCGAGCATTTCGCGCGTTGCGCGCTGTTCTTCGAACGAGGAATAAGTACCTTTGTACAGAGTCAGCTTGCCTCGATCGAGGTGGAGGATTTGGTCCACGGACGTGTCGAGCAAGTCGCGATCGTGGCTGATGACGATAACGGTGCGAGGATAGTTGGCCAGATGATCCTCGAGCCACAGTGTGCCCTCGAGGTCGAGATAGTTGGTCGGCTCGTCCAGCAGAAGAAGATCGGGAGCGGCGAACAAGGTCGCGGCGAGTGCGACGCGCATGCGCCAGCCGCCTGAGAACTCCTGACAGGCCCGCGCCTGATCGGCCGTCGAGAAGCCGAGACCGTTGAGAATGGCGGCGGCGCGCGCCGGGGCGGAGTGTGCGTCGATGTCGACCAGCCTGGTTTGAATCTCCGCGATCCGGTGGGGATCATGGGCGGTCTCGGCTTCTCGCAGCAACGCATCCCGTTCCAGGTCCGCTTTCAGCACGATCTCGATCAGGCTTTCCGGCCCGTCCGGTGCTTCCTGGGCAAGGCTGCCGATCCGCCAGCGTGGCGGAACTGTGATGCTGCCGGTTTCGGTCGGCAGTTCGCCGCGAATGGCGCTGAACAACGTTGATTTGCCCACGCCATTGCGGCCGACGAAACCCACACGGGCGCCGGGGACGATCTGGGCCGATCCGTGATCAATCAGAAGCCGTCCGGCGATCCGGACCGATATCTCGTTCATTGCAAGCATGCGGGCTTGTCACCGGAGTAGCGGCCAAACGCAACCGATATGTGCCGGGAATGTCCTGCGCCCGGGCCGGTTCTGCAGATAATCGGCTTGGGCTAGTTCGATTCGCTGCGTCGATTGGCGTGGTCGCGCCTGCGCAGTTCGTGGATAAGCTTCTCCAACTTTGGAGGCAGGCGCGATCGCTCGGGACGCAGGCTCTGCTGTAGCTGTTCGCCCACGGCTTCACAGATCGACCAGCTCATCTTGCGGTCGATATTTTGGCTGCTGTTCGTGGCTTGGCAAATCATCAAAGGTTCCGCCTCGATCCCGCTGCTGTCGCTGTTGGGGGATCAAGTCGGGAACGGGGAAATTGTTTCCGCTTCAGGTCTGGAATCGCTGCGTTTCGCTGAAAATCGCATGAATACAGACTTGCTTTGACAGATGTGAAAAGCCCGGCCCTAGGGCCGGGCTGATGACCTTGCTCAGTAACAGCGATTGACGAGCCGCGAGCGGGGGCCCCACGGCGTCATCACCAGCCGGCGCACATAGCACCCGCCGTACCCATAATACGCAGGCGCGGCGGCGTAGAAGCGGGGACCGCTCCAACCCCAGCCGTGATGGCCATGACGGCCATGCCCACCGTCCCAGGCAGAGGCGGAAGTGGGCGCCAAGGCCGCCACTGCCAGCGAAGCCGCGGCAACTGCAGCAAGCGAGAGTTTGCGTAACATCGTCGTCTCCTCTGGTACGGCGCCGCCGGCGCCATCAATAGTCCCTCGCGTGACATCGGCCAAAACAGACGGCTCGCTCGGTTCATGCACGTTAGCCTGACCAAGGTGAATGCACCCAACACGTGGGCCTCAGAGAAGGTTAATCTTCGTGAAATTCCTGTAATTCTGCGCCCGATTGCAAACACGGCACCCAGCATTTCCGGTCCTAGCTTGCCGTACGGGGAACGCGTCGATATAAGCCCGCAACTCCCATCAGCCTCTGCAAGGATGAGATCATGGCGATTGAGCGCACCTTTTCGATCATCAAGCCGGACGCGACCGCGCGCAATCTGACCGGCGCGATCAACGCTGTAATCGAAAAGGCTGGGCTTCGCATCGTTGCGCAGAAGCGTGTTCGCATGACGCGCGAACACGCGGAGACCTTCTACTCGGTCCACAAGGAGCGGCCGTTTTTTGGCGAGCTGGTCGATTTCATGATTTCCGGTCCGGTGGTGGTTCAGGTTCTCCAGGGGGAAAACGCCGTCCTGAAGTACCGCGACGTGATGGGAGCCACCGATCCCGCCAAGGCGGCGGAGGGGACCATCCGCAAGCTGCACGCGAATTCGATCGGAGAGAACTCGGTGCATGGCTCCGATGCCCCGGGGACAGCGGCCATCGAGATCGCGCAATTTTTCGCCGGCAATGAGATCGTCGGTTGATCTCCATAGGCCGGAGCGGGCGATAGCGCGTAGGTCGGTCGTATTTGATAGGAAAGCGCTGTGGACTGGCTGCTGCACATCTTCGACCCGGCAACCATTGGGACCCTGGTCGCTCAATTTCAGCAAGAGCTGCACCAGCCGGCATTTTGGGTAGCCCTCGGCAAGATCATCTGGATCAACGTACTGCTCTCGGGCGACAACGCGCTGGTAATCGCGCTGGCGTGTCGCGGGCTGGAGCCACGCCATCGGCTTTGGGGCATGATCCTCGGCGCTGGAGCCGCCGTTTTGCTGCGAATTATTTTTACCGGCATCGTGGCCACGCTGATGGAGCTTCCGTACCTGAAGCTGGTTGGTGGGCTGGCGCTGATCGTAATTGCGGCGAAGCTGCTGGTTCCCGAACGCGAGGATGAAGAAGGCGTGGAATCCGCCTCCCATTTATGGGCTGCGGTACAGATCGTTGTGGTGGCGGATATCGTGATGAGCCTCGACAATGTGATCGCCGTCGCAGCCGCGGCCGGTGGCAGTGCGCCGTTGTTGGTGCTGGGATTGGCCATCAGCGTACCTCTGATCGTGGGTGGGGCCGCGCTGATCATGGCGCTACTCACCCGTTTGCCGATCCTGGTTTGGGCCGGCGCCGCCTTGCTGGGCTGGATCGCAGGGGATGTCATCGCGACCGATCCGGCAATTCATCCGAAGCTGGAAAGTGTTTTTGCCGGGATACTCGCGAAGTTCGACGCGCTGGGCAAGTTGGGGATGAGCGCCAATAGCGCAGCCGAAGTCTCCTGTGCTGTGTTGGGAGTAATCGTCGTGCTGGCGACAGGGGCGATATGGCGAAAACGCAAGCTGCACAACGTTGAGCCTGCGACGTCGTAGGCGACCGGGCTAACGTCTTACGATCGACCCCGAGCGGCCCACCAGCCGCGCCAGTTGCTTGAAACGACTGCCCACGCGATCCGCTACCAGATCGACAAGTCTGTGCTCGAACACAAGCATCAGCTTACGGCCGCTGCTTCGAAAGTGGGTGGCCGGCAACACTCCCGGCCGTGCCGCCGATATCAGATGCGCCACCCGAAAAGCCGCGCCCAGTACGCGGGCGCGCTCCAGCATCATCGGTGAGACCAACTCCTGGATAGCTGGAGGCGGTTCATTCTCCTCGCTCAAGCCGGCATACCGGTAGAACACCGACAGCGCCACGAACGCGCGGCCTTGGTGGCTGATCGCTCCGAAATTGCCGTTGGTGATCAAGTTCAGCGTCTGCTCGCCGCGGTAGTCCGGATGTACCCGCCATCCGATATCCGAAAGCAGGCAGGCGGCATGGCGTAACCGGCGATCTTCATCGTTCTCGCGCAACTTGACGACGCGCACCAGACGATCGGTCCATTGAACCAACTCCTGGGCATGATGAGCTGATCGGGAGAGCAGTTCGTTCAACGAGTGGGCAGCGCAGAGAAATCCATCGTTCGCTCGCTCGACGCTCGGCAGTTGCTCGTAAAGCAGTCCTTCGCGAACGCCGAATGTGGAAAATACGATGGTCTTTGGCTTCGCGGCGCGAATGACGAATTCAAGCACCAGCGCCGCATACGCCAGCAACGGCCGTCGTGCGTCGGCGACCGCTTCGATATCGGCAAGCATATTCGCTGACACGAGGCGGCGCAGACGCCGGGCGAAATCGAGCGCCTCTGCTGCCGTTATTTCATAGCCGTGCATCACTCGCAGCGGATAGCCGCTCTGGATAATGTGGATGCGGGCAAGCGCACGCCATGTTCCTCCCACGGCGTAGAAGGCGCGCCCTCCACCTTCATTTAGCTGGGTGATGGTCGAAAGCTCGGCCTTGACGATGCGCTCCGCGCGTTTGAGCGATTTACGCGAAATATCCTGCAGCGCCAGGCTTCCGAGCGGCAAGGTCACGCCCTTGCCGATGCGGTTGCCACGCAAGTCCGTCAACTCCAGCGATCCTCCGCCGAGATCGCCGACCACACCGTCCGGCTTGTGAATGCCGGATATGACGCCGAGAGCCGATAATCTCGCCTCGCGCGAACCGGACAGGATTTCGATATCAACGCCGCAAATGCGTTCGGCCTTGCCAATGAAATCGGGACCATTCGCGGCATCGCGGCACGCAGCCGTTGCGATCGCCTGCAAGCGGCCCACCTTCATCACTCTGCATAGCGCGCTAAAACGCCGCAATGCGGCGAATGCCTTGGCCATCGCCTCGGGCGCCAGCAGACCGGTGGTCTGGACTTCGCGCCCGAGCCCGCACGATGCCTTCTCGTTGAAGATGGTGATCAGGCTGCGCGTCATCGATTCATAGACGACGAGGCGTACCGAATTTGATCCGATGTCGATGACGGCGACGCTGGAGGCGCGCTTGCGCGGGCGCCTCATGACGACAAGCCCTCAGGATGGATGCTGACGCTCGGTGCGGCGCGTGAGGCGGCGCGGCGAAGATTCCTTGAGCGACTTTCCACGGCCTGACAGACTCGGATTCGTCATGAAATAGTTGTGCAGATTGAAAGGCTCTTCACCTTTCGCGGCCTTCATACGCGTTGACGAACCATCCGGCAACAACTGCCAGCTCTGCTCGGTGTCCTTCAGGTTTGCGACCATGATTTGCTCAAGAACCTGCTGATGCACCGTTGGATTTTGCAGCGGGCAGAGGATCTCAACGCGCCGGTCGAGATTGCGCGGCATCATGTCGGCGGAGGAGATATACACAGCAGCTTTTGCACTGGGCAGACCTTGGCCCATCCCGAAGCAGTAAATCCGGCCGTGTTCGAGAAAGCGGCCGATGATCGACTTGACGCGGATGTGGTCTGAAAGTCCTGCGATGCCAGGCCGCAGGCAGCAAATGCCCCGCACCACGAGCTCGATTTGCACGCCGGCCTGCGACGCCTCGTAAAGCGCATCGATGATATCCGGATCGACCAGCGAGTTCATCTTCATCCAGATGGCGGCGGGTCTGGCGTGACGGGCATGATTGGTCTCGCCGTGGATATGTTCGATGATGCGTTTTCGCAAGGTGAGCGGGGAGACCGCCATCTTCTCGATGTCGCTCGGCTCGGCATAGCCGGTGATATAGTTGAATACCCGGGCTGCATCGCGCCCGATGATTGGATCGGACGTGAAATATGACAGGTCGGTGTAGATGCGTGCGGTCACCGGATGATAGTTTCCGGTTCCGGTGTGGACATATGTCGTAAGCGTACCGGCCTCGCGTCGAACGATGAGCGACAACTTGGCATGTGTTTTCAGTTCCAGAAAGCCATACACCACCTGCACGCCGGCGCGTTCGAGGTCCCGCGCCCAGCGAATGTTAGCTTCTTCGTCAAAGCGCGCCTTCAGCTCCACCAAGGCGGTCACTGACTTTCCGGCTTCCGCCGCCTCCGCCAGGGCTCGCACGATCGGCGAGTTGTTCGACGTGCGATAAAGCGTCTGCTTGATCGCGACGACATCCGGGTCGCGCGCGGCCTGTTGCAGAAATTGCACCACCACGTCGAATGATTCGTAGGGGTGGTGAACGATCAGGTCCTTTTGCCGGATCGCCGCGAAAATATCGCCGCCGTGATCGCGGACGCGTTCGGGATGACGAGGTACGTAGGGCACGAATTCAAGATCCGGCCGGTCGAGCCGGGTTAGCTGCGACAGTTCGTTCATCGCCAGCACGCCGTCGACAAGCAGTACCTCGTCGTCGGTTGTCGAAAGCGCCCGCTGCACGAACGCCCGCAGCTCTTCGGGCATCTTGGCCTCGATCTCGAGCCGGATCACCGATCCTCGCCGCCGCCGCTTCAGCGCGGTTTCGAACAGCCGGACCAGGTCTTCCGCTTCCTCTTCAATTTCGAGTTCGGAGTCGCGGATGACACGGAAAGCGCCTTGGCCTTTCACAGTGTAGCCAGGGAAGAGCCGGCCGATGAACAAGCCGGTGGCCTGCTCCAGCGTAATCAATCGTACCGCCTCGTCCTTGCCGGTCGGCAGGCGAATAAAGCGGTCGATCTTGCCAGGCATGCGGATAAGCGCGTTCATTGGCTTGCCGTCGGCTATCCGTGCGAGATTTAGCGCGATGGTGAAACCGAGGCTCGGGATAAACGGGAATGGATGCGCCGGGTCGATTGCGAGGGGCGTGAGCAACGGGAAAATGTTGCGGAGGAAATGGTCTTCGATCCACGTGCGCTCGGTTTTGGTCACGTCACGGCTATCGACGAGGATGATGCCTACTTCAGCCAGGATGCCGCGCAGATCGCGCCAGATCGCCTGCTGGTCGTTGGCCAATCTTGAAACGGTCTCGTTGATGACACCAAGCTGCTCGGCCGGAGTGAGCCCGTCAGGACTGCGCTCGGTAATGCCCTCCCGAACCTGCGCCTTGATCCCGGCAACCCGCACCATGAAGAATTCATCAAGGTTATTGGCGGAAATCGAAAGGAAGCGCACCCGTTCGAGCGCGGGATGGCTCGAATTGACGGACTCCTCGAGCACCCGGCGATTGAAATGGAGCCACGAAAGCTCACGATTGATAAACCTTTCGGGGCTGTGGGCGATCGACGGGACGCGCTCCACTTCCGGTTCTTTTTCTTTGATTACAGTGGCTTGAGCGGATTCCATCAAGTTCATTCTATTCCTGAGCAGAAGCGGCGCGGTTCCCGGCGCTCTGGCGACCCAAGGATGTAATATCGCAATGACATTTCGATGACATTGACGTTCCCCGCGCTGGCCGGGTCAAGACCTCGCGGGGGCTGCCGTCGTCACCGCCCGCGCAATATTTCAGCGGCTAGAGCCCGGGTCACCGGACGGCCCAGACGCAAGCCCTCCGTGTCGAGGAGTTCCACCGCTTTGCGCGCAGCGGCATAGGACCGTTCAATGCGCGTTGCGAGATAGCCCACCACGCTCTCATCCACAGCCAGCTGACGGTCGGCGCAAAACTTTATGACAAGCGCGCGGAAAAGCTGGTCGTCCGGCGCCGATAGCGATGCAGTAGGCAGGGCGCGCAGACGTGATCGCAAGTCGCGCAGCTCGGTCTCAAACGTCGATGGCGGTACTCGCGCCGTGATCAGAAGGAAGGCCTCGTCTTCCCGTGCCAGGTTGAGCAAATGAAATAGCGCGCGTTCGTCGAAGCCGGATGGATTCAGGTCTTCGACGACGAGAGCACCCGTCGCCAATGCACCCGGCACCGAGGACGGCGTCAGCGCATGTGCGGACGTGCATCTGGCGCCTGCTTGCTCTGCCCAGACCGCGGCAAGATGACTCTTGCCGGACCCCTCGGGTCCGACCAAGAGCATGGTGCGGCTGGGCCATTCGGGCCAACTGTCGATCAATGTGATGCCCGCCGCGTTGGCCGGCCCTTCCAGGAAATTGTCACGGGTCAGGCTCTCGGCGTGCGGCAGCGCAAATGCAAGCTGACGGGGTTCAACGCGGCCTGACACTGAGATTACTCCATGCGAATCGACCGGCGCATGATTATTTGATTTCGATCGTGCTCATGTGCTGCACCCACTCGACGAGATAGAGGGATACGGAAACCAAAGTAAAGACGGTCACGAGCCCCATCAGGATCATGTCGTAGGGAGCTGAATTGAAACCGAAGCCCAGCGCGGCGAGCACCAGGGCTGCGAGTGCTACCTGGGCGGCAGTATTCAATTTGGACACCATCAACGGCTTCATCGGAATCGGCTTGCCAAATAACCATGACACAATCACAGCGGCGACGATCATGATGTCGCGCGAAACCACCAAAATGACGATCCACCGGGGCACCGCGCCCCAGATGCCGAGCGCGACGTAGATCGAAACCAGCAGCGCCTTGTCTGCGAGGGGATCGAGCAGGGCGCCCAGTTCGCTGGCCATATTGAATCGCTTGGCAAGAAACCCGTCTACGGCGTCGCTGACCCCCGCGACGATAAAGATCGCAAATGCGATTTCCATCTGGCTGGACGCAATGGCCCAGACGATGAAAGGGACCAGCAAAATGCGCCCCAGGGTGATGATGTTCGGAATGCTCACGTAGGCGCTTCCCAGCTGGCGGCCTTAACGAATCCGGCCCTTTGCAGCCCGAACCGGTTTCTGTCTAGATAGTATATGCGCGCGCCGCTTGCGAGCCATTGCGCATGAGCGAAATCCGACGTAACCAGCCGCCATCATCTGGATTAGGGCCATGGTCGAGCGCAAAAACGGGCTCACTTACGCGGACTCAGGCGTCGACATTGCGGCCGGCAATCGGCTGGTTGATCTGATCAAGCCCTTGGTCCGCGCCACGGCTCGAGCCGGGGCCGATGCGGAAATCGGTGGTTTCGGCGGCTTGTTCGATCCCAAGGCCGCGGGCTTCAAGGACCCGGTTCTGGTTGCTGCGACTGACGGCGTCGGCACCAAAGTCAAGATCGCCATCGAAACGGGTCTTCACGCTGGCATCGGGATCGACTTGGTTGCAATGTCCGTGAACGACCTCGTCGTTCAGGGCGCCGAGCCGCTGTTCTTTCTCGACTATTTTGCTTGCGGCAAACTAGATCCGGATGCTGCCGCAGCGATCGTCGCGGGAATCGCCGAGGGGTGCCGTGAATCCGGCTGCGCGCTGATCGGCGGCGAAACCGCCGAGATGCCTGGGCTGTACAAAGACGGAGACTACGATCTCGCAGGCTTCGCCGTCGGCGCTGCTGAGCGGGGCACACTATTGCCGCGCCCGGATATTGCCGAGGGCGACGCGGTGATCGGCCTTGGGTCATCCGGCGTCCACTCGAATGGCTTTTCGCTGGTCCGGAAGGTAGTCGAAAGCTCCGGCCTTGGTTTCGAGGCACAGGCGCCGTTTTCCCCGGTCATGACGTTGGGCGGCGCGCTGCTCACGCCGACACGGCTCTACGTCAAATCATGCCTGCGCGCCATCCGCGAGAGCGGCGCGATCAAGGGTCTTGCACACATCACCGGCGGTGGTTTCACGGACAACATTCCTCGGGTGCTGCCGAAGCATCTCGGTGTCGGGATTGATCTTGCGCGTTTGCCGGTGCTGCCGGTCTTCAAGTGGCTGGCAGAGCAGGGGGGCATCGCTGAACTCGAGTTGCTGCGCACGTTCAACTGCGGAATCGGAATGATCGCTATCGTAAGATCGGACGCGATCGAAACGGTCAGCGAGATCCTGAGCGAAGGCGGCGAAAGCGTTACGCTCTTGGGCGAGGTGATCCACGCCAAGGGTGGGCACCGCGTGGTCTATAACGGCCATCTCGATCTCTCATGGTGAGGCAATGAAGCGACGTGTCGCAATCCTGATTTCAGGGCGTGGATCAAACATGGCCGCCTTGATCCGCGCAGCGGCGACACCTGATTTCCCGGCCGAGATCGCTGTGGTGATTTCCAACAGGGCGGACGCGACGGGCATCGCGGCCGCGAAGGCAAGCGGCGTTGAGGCGCTTGTGATCGAGAGCAAGGAGTTCGGCAAGGATCGCTCGGCGTTCGAGGGTGTGTTGCAAGCCACGCTCGACAAGCACCAAATAGAGTTGATTTGTCTTGCTGGATTCATGCGGCTGTTCACGTCAGAGTTCGTCCAGCGTTGGTACGGGCGCATGCTCAACATCCACCCCGCCCTGCTGCCCTCATTTCCCGGTCTCGAACCGCAGGCCCAGGCTCTGCGCGCGGGCGTCAAGATCTCGGGCGCAACGGTGCATTTCGTCACTCCGGAAACCGACTCCGGTCCGATTCTGATGCAAGGCGCAGTAGCGGTGCGTGACGACGACACGGCGGAGACATTGGCCGCGCGAATTCTCGGAATCGAGCACCGCATCTACCCGGCGGCCCTGCGTTTGTTGGCGGCCGGCAAATTCCAGCTCGCGGGTGACGTTTGCAAGACTTCAGGCGCCGCCCATTCCGGTGCCGGTTTGATTTCACCACGTCTCGACTAGCTGCTTTCTGCCGTGAACCTCGCTGAAGTCTCCATCTCCCGGGCTTGGTAATCAGTGGAGAAGTGCAGCAACGGAGAACCGTAACTTGGTTTCCTTCGGTGAGTCGGACTAATTTTCGTTTCGGTTCACTACGCGCGTTCACCATGGAACTTTTGCTCACACAAACGTGGGACGGGGGTCGAAGGAATGTTGTCACGCTGGCTTTGCGCCGCTGCGATTTGTTTGTTCGGGTTGGCTCCGCAAGCCCACGCCGGTGAGTCCTCCGGCCTTATTCACCGAGCCTCATGTGCGGCTGTTCGCTTTTACGTCGCCAAATACTCCGCGCCCGCCGCCGAAATGTGGGCGAGAAGTCGCGGGGCAACCGACGCTGAGATCGAAGCCGCTCGGCTCTGTCTGAAAAACGCCCCGCCTCAAAGGACTCAGGCCGCTCGCTGGACCTGGTAAAAGGTTTACAGACGCCCCAGGCGTTCCGAATTCCGCTTCATGAATTAAAGATTGTCCGGAGTGCGCAAGGGCGAGGAGCCATCCTCGTTGCGTATTTCTTGTTCGGCCAAATGCCAGAATTCCTCGTCCCTGCCTTCGGGCTTTCCGGCTTGCTCCCAAAGTTCGTGCGCGCGCTTGCGTATCTTTTCGGCGGTGAGGTCGGCCATCGCGCGCTCCTCTGTCAAGCTCACCTGGTCCGCGGCCCCTAGCGGCATGAGCACGTTCCCTTGCGAGGACCAATGCCAAGCCGCCGTCGACGTTCCTAGGTAACAAGCTGGTGAGAGAGTCACATGGCGGACAGAACGTTCTGCGGCCTCAGCGCTACGTTCCTCTCGCGCACTCAGCCATGGGCGCGTCCCTCGAAGCCCCGTCCTGCTGCCCCCGCTCTGGACGGGGCTTTTTCTTGCCCGCTCGGGCCGCATGCTCCCGGCGGGTTGCTTCAAGACTTAGCTCCACGAATCAACAAAGGCGGAACTAGCAGTCTTTGGCGTTGTTCTGCAGGTGCTGATCGTTGACGACTAAGGCTTCGCGACGCGAACTCCGCCCGGGGACATGCGAGTACAAAGATGAGCAAAGGGAAATTGCCTCCCGAGGAAGATCCGCGCGAAACTCCGCTGGATGATCCTCGCCAGCAGACGGACTGGCCAACCACGAAGCAGACCGACAAACCTTGGAAGGGACCGGTGGAAAAAGATCAGCAGAACACAGAAACTGATATCGATTTGGAAAAGTGGCGGGACTCAAATACGCATTAGGCTAGTTCGAGGAATAAAAATCCCCCGGCTACGGCCGGGGGTGATCAGATTGCTTGCGATCGTCGTGACGAAGCTTAAGAGAGCTTAAGGTTTTCTGCGGAAGTCTTGCCGCGATTCTCCACGAGCTCATATTCGATCACTTGATTTTCGTTGAGGGTCGACAGCCCAGCACGCTCAACCGCCGAGATATGGACGAACACGTCCTTATCGCCGACCATCGGCTTGATGAACCCGTAACCCTTTGTCGGGTTGAACCACTTGACGGTGCCTTTTTGCATCGCCTTCTCCTGGTTTAGACATAAAAAAGACGCGGCCACGCTTTTTGCGTGCCACGCCACAAGCGGGCTTCCGGATGTCTGCTCAATTTCTGAGTCACGAAACGCACAGTCGATCGGCCTAGATCCGATTGTGCCTCGGATTGCAACACGAAATGTTCCGGTTAGCAAGCGCCTGCCAGGAGATGAAATCCGGTACCAAGCTGTGGCAGCGGAACAACACTATCTGCTTATCGCCGCGGGCAGTGGACCTACCCCGATTGACGCTCCCGGAAAAGTCGAGGCAAATCGGCACAGCGCTCCATCTTTTTACATCGCTGCCGAGGCTCGTTTCCAGGAACAGAATCGATGTGCTGCGCACCGCGGCGATCGCGACGGGCAATGCGACGGCGCGCCAGACCTTCAAGGGCGATCATCGTCTTGCTTGGTGCCGCAGCCCTAGCTGCGGTGTCATCTCAGGCCGAAGCTGCATCGGTGACGCTGGCCCCGTCGGCTGCACCCGCGCCTACGCCCCCTCGAACTGGCATCGACTCCGACCTGTCGGCGGGCGCAGCCGTGGTAAATCTCGGCAGCAATTTCCTGGAGCGGCTGGGGAGAGAGGCATCATTCGGATTCGGCAGAGCGCTCCGGAGCAACCCGGACGGCGGTGGGGCTTCGGAAGTCACGGATGCGCCACGCTATCGCGCTTGGGGTGAAGGCTACGGCATCTCGGCAAGGACCGGTCCGCAACTCGATTTTCTCGGTGATCGGCGACAAACCTGGGGCGGCGTTGCGGGGCTTGGCGCCAACGTCGCACCAGGTGTCAACTTCGGAGCTTCAGTCGACCAAAGCCGCACTTCAATCGACGTTCCGTTGGCGTTGCAATCCGCCAGTCTCAATCTTACTCAGTTCGGCTTGAACGCCTCCGTCGACAGGGGCCCCTGGACCTGGGCGATCGCACTGGTTCACGGGTTTGGAAAAATCAATTCAAAGCGCGATACCGGTTTCGGCATCTCAATGGCCAGCTACGACGCGCGGATCAACGGCGCGCTCAGTGAGCTCAGCTACTTTTTGAACATTGACCAGAGCCGGCTCGTTCCGAAAGCGGGACTGGAATATGTGCGCGCCACAACGGGATCGTTTCAGGAGATTGGCGGGCTCAATCCGCTAACGGCCAGTGGAGCATCCGCGGAACGGGCGCGCGTTTTGCTAGGCGCTGAGATCGGGCGCTACTGGATTGCAGACCAAAGGCTGTTTGATTTGTCCGCCTATGGGAAGTTCGTCGGCAATGTTTCGCAGAGTTTCAGTACCGTCACCGTGAGCCTCGGGCCGCAGAGCATCACGGTGCAGGGCATCGGCGAAAGTCGATATGGGGCGGATGCCGGAGCCTCCGCCGGGCTAAGCCTTGCCAACAAAACCCGCCTGTATGTGAACTATGACGGCAGGTTTCGTTCCGCCATGCAGTCGCATCAGGGTACTGTCGGAGTGGAGTTGAAGTGGTAGCGTTGTCTTGCGGTCTCTACAGCGCCAAGCTTGTGCCAAGCGCCTCAATTAGCTCCGGTCAACCCTGACTACACGACCTTTTTCGATCGCAAGCGCCAGCCGACCTTGTTTCAACGACAGCGCCGCTTCGCCAAACAGTTCCCGCCGCCATCCTCGCAGCGCGGCTACGTCCGCGTTGTCGTCGGCTGCGATCTGCTCGAGATCGTCGACCGTAGCTATGATCTTGCTCGCGACGGCATGGCGCTCGGACGTCATCCGCAGCAAAACTTTCAGCAATTCGACGATCGCAGCGCCGTTGGAATTCCCGCGAGGTTTTTCGAGTTTGGGCAAGCTCGCGGGATCACGGGCAAGGCCCCGCTGCACGGCGGCGACGATGTCGGCGCCCCATTTCGAGCGGTCGAAGCCCTTGGGCAGCGAACGCAAGCTCGCCAGCCGTTCGAGGGTGGTCGGCGCGTGTGTCGCGATGTCGCCGAGGGCGTCGTCCTTTAGAACGCGGCTGCGCGGAACGTCGCGGCTCTGCGCCTCCTGCTCTCGCCAGGCGGCTACTTCCATCAAGACCGCAAGTTCCTTGGGCTTGCGCACCCGAGTCTTCAATCGCTCCCACGCGCGTTCAGGGTGAAAGTCGTAAGTTCTGGGCGAGGTCAGAATCTCCATTTCCTCGCTGACCCAATCGCTGCGGCGCCGCTTCTTCAGATCGGCATCCAGGGCTGCGAACACGTCGCGCAAATGGGTGACATCGGAAACCGCATAATGCATCTGCTCTTTGCTGAGCGGTCGGCGCGACCAGTCCGTAAAACGGTGGGTCTTGTCCGGTCGATGCCCGGCGATGCGCTCGACCAGTTGGTCGTAAGCAATGGAATCGCCGTAGCCGAGGACCATCGCCGCAACCTGGGTGTCGAAGATCGGGTGGGGGACGATGCCAGCCTGATGCCAGACGATCTCGATATCCTGGCGGGCGGCGTGAAAAACCTTGAGGACTTTCTCGTTCGCCATCAACTCGAAAAAAGGTGCAAGGTCGATACCCTCGGCCAGCGTATCGATGACGATCGCTTCCTCAGCGCTCGCCATCTGCACGACACAGAGAAGGGGATAGTAGGTTGTCTCGCGGAGGAATTCCGTATCGACAGTGATGATAGGGTGCTGGGCAAGCCGGCCGCACGCCGCGGCGAGGTCCGCAGTGGTGGTGATCAGATCCATGAATAATCCATAGCGCTTCTTACGACGGCGATCTGCCGAAAGCGCTGATATGTCAAGACTGTTGCGGTGAATTCGAAGCTTGCATTCCGCCAAAAGCGGACTCAAGCGGCGTTCACACTACGCCATCACACGAGGGCAGTCGACGCGATCCCGATAGGACAGCGGGGCGGTCAGCGCGGTCTGATTTGACCGGACGGGCGGCGTTGCGCCGGGACGGCCAGCACGACAACGCAGAGTGCGATCATCGCCAGTCCCATGAATTCAAATACCAATGCGTCCACCTCGACCTCCAGCAAATCATCAGGTTTGGAGGGGAAGGCATTGACCGCCCGTTAACTCGGGGCGGCCAAGCGGCGCTGGTTCATCGGATGTTGAACGCCCTGTTAACGCGTCAGGTGCCGCAAAACGTCTGCAGCACCCGCTGATGCGGCTGCGGCGGCTCGGCGTAATCCGAGAACGCAGGCTGGTCCTCATAGGGTTTCGAAAGCACTGTCAGAAGCTCCTCGAATGGCGCGAAATCATCCCGGGCCACCGCAGCCTCGATCACCGCCTCCACCCTATGGTTTCGCGGAATAAATGCCGGATTGACGGCGCGCATCGCTGTCCGTCTTGCCGATGCATCATGCGGCTCATCCCTGGTCCGCTGCCGCCAGCGCACGGCCCATTCGTCATAGGCGGTCGGTTCCGCGAATAAAGCCCGGACCGGGGCGTCGTGTTCCGGACCGAGTGCGGCATCGCTCAGAGTGCGGAACGTCAGCGTGAAGTCGGCCTGGTTTTTGGCCATTAAGTCCAGCAGGTCTTGGGCGAGCACCTGGTCGTCATCGCGCTCCGTCGCCAGCCCGAGCTTGCGCCGCAAGCCTGCCTGGTAGGCAGCGTTGAACTTTTCGGAGAATTCAGCGAGGGCCGATTGCGCTTCGGAGATTGCCCGCTCTTGGTCGTCGGAAAACAGCGGCAGGAGGCATTCCGCCAGTCTGGTGAGGTTCCAAAGCGCGATCCGCGGCTGATTGGCATAAGCGTAGCGGCCGAGTTCGTCGATCGAACTGAAGACCATGGCCGGATCATAGTGATCCATGAAAGCGCAGGGACCATAGTCGATGGTCTCGCCGGAAATGGAGGTGTTGTCGGTGTTCATGACGCCATGGATAAAGCCAACCAACAGCCAGCGCGCGACCAGGTCGGCCTGGCGCGCGATGACGCCCTCAAGCAAGGCGTGATAAGGGCGATCTGCCTTGACCGCATGTGGGTAGTGCCGGCCGATGACGTGATCGGCGAGTTGCCGCACTCCATCGGTGTCGCCACGGGCGGCGAAATACTGGAAGGTTCCGACACGAATGTGGCTCGATGCGACACGGGTAAGAACCGCCCCGGGCAACGCTGTTTCGCGCAGCACGCTGTCACCGGTCATCACGGCTGCAAGCGATCGCGTAGTCGGAATTCCAAGCGCCGCCATTGCTTCGCTGACGACGTATTCACGCAACACCGGGCCTAGCGCGGCGCGGCCATCGCCACGGCGCGAAAAAGGCGTCGGGCCGGAGCCTTTGAGTTGGATGTCGCGGCGCACGCCATCAGCGTCGATCAGCTCACCCAGTAAAATAGCGCGTCCATCGCCGAGCTGCGGAACGAAATGGCCAAACTGGTGGCCGGCGTATGCCATTGCAATCGGGTCCGCGCCGTCCGGCAGCCGTTTCCCGGCCAGGATCTCGGCTCCCTCAGGACTGGCTAGCCGGTCAGGATCAAGGCCTAGGTGGATTGCGAGCGGCCGATTCAGCTTGATCAGCCTGGGCGAGGACACCGGCGTCGGTGCGACCCGAGCGAAGAAATTCGCCGGCAAGGCCGCATAGGTATTTTGAAAAGGGAAATGCACCGTCATGGGCCAGAGATAGGCATGGGCGGCCGTTAGACAATCCGTCCGCGACGGCGCGGCGTGAATATGGGCCTGTTTTTGCGTGCCTTTCGGCATCTGGCGCCGCTTTCAGGGGCAGTTAACGGGCGCATTCGGTTGCCGCGACTTACGCCCTCGGCTAAACCCTCTCCCTCTTCGTGGGCAACCTCCATGGCCTTCGATTCGATCCACAGACATCCTCCTGGAACATGCATGCATCGTTACCGGTCACACACCTGCGGCGCGCTCCGCGACAGCCATATCGGCGAGACCGTCCGTTTATCCGGCTGGTGCCATCGCATTCGCGATCATGGCGGCGTGCTGTTCATCGATTTGCGTGACCATTACGGGCTGACGCAATGCGTCGCCGATCCGGATTCGCCGGCGTTCAAGGATGCGGAGAAACTGCGCTCCGAGTGGGTGGTGCGGATCGACGGCAAGGTGCGCCGCCGGCCCGCCGGCACTGAAAATCCGGAACTGCCGACCGGTGCCGTCGAGGTTTATGTCAGCGAGATCGAGGTGCTCGGGCCTGCCGCCGAACTGCCATTGCCGGTGTTCGGGGACCAGGAATACCCGGAGGACATCAGGCTCAAATATCGCTTCCTCGACCTTCGCCGCGAGAAGCTGCATCACAACATCATGACCCGCGGGGCAATCATCGACTCGATGCGCAAGCGGATGAAGGACCGCGGCTTCTTCGAGTTCCAGACCCCCATCCTGACGGCGTCTTCCCCAGAAGGGGCTCGCGACTTTCTGGTACCGTCGCGAATTCACCCCGGCCGGTTCTACGCGCTCCCGCAGGCGCCGCAGCAGTATAAACAGCTGCTGATGATGTCCGGCTTCGACCGCTACTTCCAGATCGCTCCGTGCTTCCGCGACGAAGACCCGCGGGCTGACCGGCTGCCCGGCGAGTTCTATCAGCTCGACGTTGAGATGAGCTTTGTGACGCAGGACGATGTGTTCGCCGCGATGGAACCGGTGATCACCGGCGTGTTCGAGGATTTCGCAAAAGGCAAGCCAGTCACCAAGGGATGGCCGCGCATCCCATTCGCGGAAGCGCTGCGAAAGTATGGCAGCGACAAGCCCGATCTGCGCAACCCGCTCATCATGCAGGAGGTCTCGGAGCATTTTCGCGGGTCCGGTTTCAAGGTGTTCGCGCGGATGCTTGAAGACCCGAAAAACCAGGTCTGGGCCATTCCGGCTCCGGGCGGAGGTTCCCGCGCGTTCTGCGATCGCATGAACTCATGGGCGCAAGGCGAAGGCCAGCCTGGGCTCGGCTACATCATGTGGCGCGAGGGCGGGGAGGGCGCGGGTCCGCTCGCGAACAACATCGGGCCGGAACGGACAGCGGCGGTGCGAGCCCAACTGGGATTGAAGGAGGGCGATGCGGCATTCTTCGTGGCCGGCGATCCTGACAAGTTCTGGAAGTTCTCCGGCCTGGCGCGCACGAGGCTGGGCGAGGAATTGAACCTGATCGATAAGGATCGTTTCGAACTCGCCTGGATCGTCGACTTCCCGATGTATGAATACAACGACGAGGAAAAGAAGGTCGACTTCTCGCACAACCCGTTTTCGATGCCGCAGGGTGGTCTCGAAGCGCTCAATAGCCAGGACCCCCTGACCATCAAGGCCTTCCAATACGACATCACCTGTAATGGGTATGAAATCGCTTCCGGCGGAATCCGCAATCACCGCCCCGAGGCAATGGTCAAAGCGTTTGAGATTGCCGGTTACGGCGAGAAGGACGTGGTGGAGCGGTTCGGAGGGATGTACCGCGCGTTCCAATACGGTGCGCCGCCGCATGGTGGCATGGCGGCCGGGGTCGACCGAATTGTCATGCTTCTCTGCGGCACCACCAACCTGCGCGAAATCTCGCTTTTCCCGATGAACCAGCGCGCGGAGGACCTGCTGATGGGAGCCCCTTCAGAGGTCAGCGCGAAGCAGTTGCGCGAGCTTCACATCAGGCTCAATCTGCCACAAACCTGAAGCTAAGCCACGGGAGCTGAATACCGGGCGGGGAGCACGCGGGGGAAATATGGCGTCCTATTCTGAAGATCTCCATTCCGCGGCGCTCGCCTACCATCGGTTGCCCAGGCCGGGTAAGCTCGAAATCCAGGCCATCAAGCCCCTCGCGAACCAGCGCGACCTCGCGCTGGCTTATTCGCCCGGAGTTGCGGCAGCTTGCACGGCCATCGCCGAAAACCCCGCGGAAGCGGCATCCCTGACGACCCGAGCCAACCTGGTTGCGGTCGTGTCCAACGGCACCGCCGTGCTTGGGCTGGGCAATATCGGCCCGCTGGCTTCCAAACCGGTGATGGAAGGCAAGGCGGTTCTGTTCAAGAAATTCGCCGGCATCGACGTATTCGATATCGAGATCGCCGCCGATACCATCGAACGCGTGGTCGAGACTGTGGCCGCCCTGGAACCGACCTTCGGGGGGATCAATCTTGAAGACATCAAAGGACCGGAGTGTTTCGAGATCGAAGCGCAGCTCAAGGCGCGCATGAAGATCCCGGTATTCCACGACGACCAGCACGGCACCGCCATCATCGTAGGAGCGGCCATCACCAACGCGCTGTTGCTGAACGGCAAGAAGCTCGAGGAGGTCAAGATCGTTGCCTCAGGCGCGGGCGCCGCAGCCATCGCCTGCCTGAACCTTCTGGTAGCGATGGGCGCGCAGCGCAAGAATATCTGGGTTTCCGATATCGATGGCGTGGTGCATGAAGGACGCAAGACGCTGATGGACCGCTGGAAATCGGTCTACGCCCAGAAGACGGACAAGCGTGTTCTGGCTGACGTGATCGGCGGGGCCGATATTTTCCTCGGATTGTCGGCGCCCAATGTGCTGACCGCCGCCATGATCGAACAAATGGCCGACAAGCCGCTGGTACTGGCGTTGGCAAATCCCAACCCGGAAATCATGCCTGACGAGGCCCGCAAGGCGCGCCCCGATGCCATGATCTGCACCGGACGCTCCGATTTTCCCAACCAGGTCAACAATGTCCTGTGCTTTCCATTCATCTTTCGAGGTGCGCTCGATGTGGGCGCTACCGCAATCAACGAGGAGATGAAGAAGGCCGCGGTCGATGCAATCGCGCGGCTCGCGCGCGATCCCCCCGTTGACGGTGGCGCGCAAGGGTTCGATAGCGGCGAGGCGCAAGGCTTCGGTCCGGGCTCGCTCATCCCGAGCCCATTCGACCCGCGCTTGATCCTGCGCATCGCGCCGGCAGTGGCGAAAGCCGCCATGGACTCGGGGGTCGCAACTCGCCCGATCGCCAGGATGGAAGACTACGCGGCACAACTGGAGCGGTTTGCGTTCCGCTCTGGCCTTGTCATGAAGCCGGTGTTTGCCAAAGCCAAGACCCAGCCGGTCCGCGTGATCTATGCCGAGGGGGAGGACGAGCGGGTGCTGCACGCCACCCAAGTCGTGCTCGAGGAGAAGGTGGCGCGACCGATTCTGGTGGGTCGCCCATCTGTGGTGGAAGCGCGCATCAAGAGGTTTGGGCTGGCGATCAAGGCCGGTCAGGACTTCGATCTCGTGAACCCGGAGGACGATCCCCGCTATCGTTCGTATGTGCAATCCTACATCGACGTTGCGGGCCGCCATGGCGTCACGCCGGACGCCGCTCGCACCATGGTCCGCACCAACGCGACCGTCATCGCGGCCTTGGCGGTGATGCGCGGCGAGGCCGATGCGATGATCTGCGGCGTCGAAGGCCGTTATATGAGTCACCTCCGTCACGTCCGCGAGATCATCGGCTTTCTTCCGGGGGTGAGGGATTTCGCTGCGCTTGCGCTGATGATCACCAGCAAGGGCGCGTACTTCATCGCCGATACCCAGGTGCGACCAAATCCGAGCGCCGAAGAACTGGCTGAAGTGGCGGCTCTGGCGGCGCTCCACGTCCAGCGATTCAACCTCAAACCGAAAATTGCGTTCGTCTCGCATTCCGACTTTGGCAGCTATGACACCGATTCGTCACGCAAGATGCGCCTCGCCACCGCGCTGCTGAAGCAGAATCACCCTGAACTGGAGGCCGATGGCGAAATGCAAGGCGACACTGCGCTGTCGGAAGCCGCGCGGAAACTGATCCTGCCGCATTCGAAACTGGAAGGAGAGGCGAATATCCTGATCATGCCAAATCTGGATACCGCCAATGTCGCTTATCAGATGATCAAGGCGCTGGCCGATGCGCTTCCGGTCGGGCCTATCCTGATCGGTCCCTCGCGTCCGGCACATATCCTCACGCCATCGGTGACCGCGCGCGGTGTGCTCAACATGACGGCGGTTGCTGCGGTCGAAGCCCAGGAGCGCGCCGGGCGCCAGCAGCCATCATTGTTTGGCTAACTCGCGGGACTTGCACGGCGCTGGCGGTGTGGCTTCAGCTTATTTGAACATTTGAAAAGCCGAGGCGGAACGCCCATAATGTCGCTTTGCCGCAGCAAACAGAACTTTGCAGCCAGCGAGGCCTACCATGCCAGCCTTTATTGTCTTCGGGCGAGTTCTGTTTGCGGTGCTGTTCATTTATTCGGGTCTGACAAAGCTTTTCGCGATTGCCGCAACGGCCGAATTCATTTCTGCGAAGATCGTGATCCCCGAAATGATAGCTCCATACACCTCCCAGCTTGAAACGATGACGGGAATGCCCACCCCGCAAATGCTCGCGATAGCGATCGGGGCACTAGAGCTTATCAGCGGATTCATGATCGCGCTGAATATCGGCGCACGGTTCTTTGCGATTTTGATGATCTTCTTCGTGGCGGCTGCGACTTTCTATTTCCACGATTTCTGGAATCAGCCGTCGCCCGAAAACGCCAAGACGCTGATTGAGGCTCTAAAGAACCTGTCGATCATCGGCGCCCTGTTCATCATCGCCGGCTATGGGAGCGCGCCTCGCAGGATGGAGCCGGTCTACGGCGACGTCTGAGGCTCACGCCGCCACGGCGTAACGGTGACGTTCCCGGCGCTGTCAAGCATTTGGGTTGGGCCTGCGCTGAGGCCATGGGAGGCCAGGATTTGCTGCGGCGTCTTGGTCGGTACACCGAGGAAGCATGGCTGACCATCCGGCAGTCGCACTCCGGGTGCCTGCGAGAGCCAGAACGTGTCGTAGCGGTCCATAAACATGGCAAATACCTCCGGTCCGCCGATGATCGCTACGTTACCCGAATGCACATCGGCGAACTCGCACGCCTCCTCGAAGTTCGCACCGGCCGGATTCCATAGCGTGGCTTTCGGATTGGTCGGATCCGGCGCGAGCGCAGCAACGCCCCGCGTCAATATTATTCGCTTCCTTCGAGGCGAGTTCGGTTGGCCTTCGTGCGAATTGCGGCCGTGCACGATCAGTTCGGCCCGCTCGAGAGCGGCGGTAAAGAATTGCTTGTCGCCTTCAAATCTTAATTCGTCCGGCATCAGGCCAGCGGCGTTCGCCAGCATTCCTTCCGCGGACACGATCACGTAACCATCGATAAGCAGACGCGACATCCTGCTCCGTGAAGCTATTCCGATATGGTTTGTACGACGCTGGAAACCGGCCGAGAACTCATTGTCGGCAGCTTGGCATCCTTGAGAACCTCGTTGTCGTATTGCGCAATGGTCTGCACCGGGGCTTTTGCAATCATCTTCACCACCTTGTAGCCGCCCGCCTTCAACTTGTGCAGCAAGTCAGGCAGCGCCTCGGCCGTGTGCTTCTGGAAGTCGTGCATCAGGATAATGCCCTTGCCCAGCTTTTCGACCTTCTTCATGACGCTATCGACCACGGTCTGCGACTTGCTGGCCTTGAAATCGAAGGAGTCGAGGTCGCATGAGAAGATGCCGATGTTCCGCTCACCAAGATAGGTGACAATTTCCGGCGGATGCTGCAGGGCAGGAAAGCGGAAGAACGGCGCGGGAGCATTGCCCAACGCCCATTTGACGGCACTAAAGCCTTTTTCGATTTCTTCCTTGCGCTGGTCCTCGGTCAGTTTCTTGTTGTTCAAATTCGCATGAGACCAGGTGTGTGAACCCACGGTGTGGCCGGCACCCGCAACTTGCTTCAGGATTTCGGGATAATAGGTGGCGTGCTTGCCGATAGGAAAGAAAATGCCCGTCGTGCATTCGTCCGCCAGCGTCTTCAAAACGGCGGCGGTGTTGATGGGCCAGGGACCGTCGTCAAACGTCAGAACCACTTCATGGTCGCGGAGGAAATCGAGCTGCTTGAAATGCTCGAAACCGAACCCCGGTCCGCCCGTCGTGTCGATTTCTACGGTACGGCCGATGCCAAGCGCATTGGGATTAGCGCAAGCCGCTTTCGCGGGCGCTGGCATTGCGGCAGGAAATGGTATCGCGGCTGGAACCGCGCTCTTTGGGCCTGCCGCCTGAGACCATGCTGCACTGGATGCGAGCAGCGAGACGGCGCCTGCAAAGATCAATCCGGTACCAATATGCATGATGTCCCCCTAAGGTCGCCTTTGCCGCACCCGACTCCTTGGCGTCGGCGATGCTAACCTAGTTGGGCCTGCGCCGCCACGGCAACGGCTTTTTGCCCGCTTGCGGACTTGTCTCGTGAACAGTTAATTGCCGAGTTTCAGGTGACCGCGAGCGACCGCGCGATTGCGGTCTTCACCCGAGTGTCTGATGGCTCGACAGTTTCGGGAAAAACCTCGGCGATGTAACCGTCGCGACCGATCAGATACTTATGGAAGTTCCAGCGCGGGCCGTCCTTGGGGCGCTCCTGGAGAGCCCATCTGTAGAATGGATGAGCGTTCGGGCCCTTCACCACCACTTTCGCGGCCATCGGAAAGGCCACGCCGTAATGCTTGTGAGCGGTCGCGGCAATCTCGATGGTGCCACCAGGTTCCTGGTTGCCGAAATCGTTGGAGGGAACGCCAACGATCATCAGGCCTCGATGGTGAAACTCGGTCCACAATTCCTGTAATCCGGCAAATTGCGGGGTGTAGCCGCATAGTGAAGCCGTATTTACAACCAGCAACGGACGCCCGGCAAAGTCACCCAGCCTGATTTCGCCGTCTGTCAGACCAGGAAACGAAAAGGCGTAGGCAGTCATGCGGCTCATGCCCTGTTGCGCACCTGCCGGCCCAGAGATTCCGGTTGCGCCAATAGTCAATCCTGCGCTGAGGATGGTCCTGCGGCTGAACATGCAGCTCCCTTTGTGACGCCTGGTTCAAGCGAAACGACGATAGCAGAATGGGGCGGCATCGTCATGGAATCGGGGTCCAACTCCACCAAATACCTGCCACAAAGGGCAAACGGCGGCCGCAATGACCTTACTGCTGGGCTTTGCGACACCTACATGGTTGGGGTACCCACGGAGACAGAGATGACGCGCAGAGCCGGATATTCCGATTACAAGAGCTGGAAAGCCTTGGCTTTGGTACTGGCTTTGGCAGTGTTGTCCGGTTCGGGTGCCTTCGCCGCCGAGGAGCCGGACCTTATCTTCCGACGATCGACCGTATTCAAGTGGCTCACGCCTAACGACAAGCTTGCAACTTACGGTGTCGACGACCCCGAAGTGGACGGCGTCGCCTGTCATTTCACGGTACCTGAGAAGGGCGGCCTAAAGGGCTGGCTCGGAGTTGCAGAGGAAGTATCAGATATCTCGCTGGCCTGCCGTCAGACCGGCGCGATCCATTTCAAGGCCAAGATGGAGCAAGGCGACGATATGTTCCGGCAGCGGCGCTCGCTGTTCTTCAAAAAGATGCAGATTGTGCGCGGCTGCGACGCCAAAAGGAACGTGCTGGTCTACATGGTCTATTCGGATAGGCTGATCGAAGGCTCACCGAAGAACTCGACTTCATCCGTGCCCATCATGCCGTGGGGCCCGGGCGATAGTGCGGTCCAGAAGTGCGGCGACTTCTTTCACTGACCTATCACCTCTTCAGGCGCGGCACACATTTTACCGCGCGAGTAATTCCGTGAGGCGTCATTTGGGTCCCGGAGACTTCCTTGATCTGGCCGGCCGGGCACGATCCATCGTCAACCAGGATGCGCTGCCCTAGCCGGAGATTGACGATATCCTCTTCGCGCGAGACCTGTTCCGCCAAAACCGGCGTCGTAAGGGCGACACAGCTCGTCACCAGCAATGCGAAGAAAACCAGCCGAACCGACGTCATTTCAGCGCAACACCACGGCTCACTTGCTCTGTATTTTCAAGCCATTCGGACCGAGATTGATTTGCAGGCCTTCCGGTTCCTTCTTGGACTGGTAAAGACTGTAGCCGAGCACGCCAAGCGCCACGATGAGCGCGCCTATGATGAGATACAGGATATTGCGATCGACAGCCATCCATGTCTCCATAGTACGCGAAATGTCGTGTCCAAGTGTATGGGCCCGAGCGCGATTCTAAAAGTGACAAACGGAACAGAGTCGGATGAACGAGACCGATACCAACGCAAGAATTCTCGACGCGATCGACGTCAATTTCGACGCGCAGCTCGCAACGACAAGGGATTTTGTCGCAATTCCGTCCACCCGAGGCGCAGAAGGGCCGTGCCAGGACATGATCGGCGATCTCCTCCGCCAACGCGGTTACGAGGTCGACGACTGGCATATCAATGTGGACGAGTTGAAGGACCTCCGCGGCTTCGGTCCTATCGAGCATGATTTTTCCAAAGCGCGCACCGTCGTCGGCACCTATCGGCCCACAAACAATGACGGCAAGTCGCTGATTCTGCAGGGCCACTGCGACGTCGTACCGGCGGGACCGCTTGAGATGTGGGAAACTCCGCCGTTTTCACCGGTAACAAAAGACGGCAGGATGTACGGGCGTGGCGCCTGCGATATGAAGTCCGGCACCATCGCCGCGCTTTATGCACTTGACGCGATCAAGGCCGCAGGCCTCGAGCCCACTGCGCGAATTCACTTCCAGTCCGTCATCGAGGAAGAGAGCACCGGAGTAGGCGCGCTCTCCACCCTCCAGCGCGGTTATCGCGCGGATGCTTGTTTCATTCCCGAACCGACCTCAGGCAAGATGGTGCGCTCGCAAGTGGGCGTGATCTGGTTTCGGCTGAAAGTCAGTGGCCATCCCGTCCATGTGTTTGAGGCTGGCGCGGGCTCGAACGCGATCACTGCCGCCTTCCACCTGATCCAAGCGCTGGAGAAGCTGGAACTCGAATGGAACGAACGAGCCAGGAGCGATCGGCACTTCAAAGAGGTGACCCACCCGATTAATTTTAATCCTGGCATCATCAAGGGCGGCGACTGGGCGTCCAGCGTGCCAGCCTGGTGCGATGTCGATTGCCGTATCGCGATATTGCCGGGCTGGTCGGTCCGCGACTGCCAGGCCGAAATCCTCGCCTGCGTCTCCGCCGCTGCGCGCGACCACCGTTTCCTGTCCAACAATCCGCCCGAGGTGAAATGGTCCGGGTTCCTATCGGAAGGATACGAATTGAAGGATTCCGCCGAGGCGGAGGCAGCTTTCGGCACTGCTTATAAGGCTGTCTATGGCGGAACAGTTGCGGATTTGGCCTTCACCGCGTTAACGGACACGCGGTTCTATGGACTGAATTATAACATCCCCAGTCTGTGTTTTGGAGCGACCGGCGCTGCGATGCACGGCTTCAACGAGTATGTCGATCTCGACTCGCTGCGCAAGTCGACCAAAGCCACCGCACTGTTTATCGCCGAATGGTGTGGAGTCGAGCGGGGATAGTTCTTCAGGGCCACAGCGCCGCGAGGATCGCATCCAGGCCGTCCGTGAGCGCCGCCGGACCCGGCTGCAGGATCAGCGGTGACTTGATCTCGAAGATGCGGCCGTTGCGAACCGCTGGAATGTCGCTCCAGCCCGGCCGGTTTCTGATTCTATCGGGTACGACTTTCTTGCCGCACCAGGACGCAAGGATGACGTCCGGGGCCGCCGCCCTCACTGCGTCCGGCGAAATGATCCGGTCCTTTGCAGCCTGCTGCAGCCGCAGTGCCGGGAGTACGTCCTCGCCCCCCGCGATTTCAATCAATTCTGAGACCCATCCAATGCCACTGATCATGGGATCGTCCCATTCCTCAAAGTAGACCTTCGGTTTGGGTGAGGGCCGCTCCATCGATGCGACCGCCGCAAGACGCTTTTCGAAGCGATTAGCGAGTTGATCGGCGCGGTCGGCTGCATTCACTAGAGCTCCCAAGGTGCGGATCATCGCCAGGATGCCGACCACGTCGCGCTGGTTGAACACGTGAACGGAGAGGCCGGCGCGGACCAGAGCGGCAACTATGCCGGCCTGCAAATCGGAAAACGCCAACACGAGGTCCGGCTCAAGCTTCAGGATCTTTGGAACATCGGCCGAGATAAATGCCGAGACCCGTGGCTTCTCACGCCTCACCCGCGGCGGCCGGACAGCATAGCCGGAGACGCCGACGATCCGGTCCTCTTCGCCGAGCAGATACAACGTTTCGACCGTCTCTTCGGTCAAACACACGATCCGGCGGGGAGGGAAGTGGCGCATCGGGATGATATTGCCAATAATAGGTAGTTTGTCACGATCCCGGGACGGCTTGCACTTGACCTCGCAGGTAATCGTTTAGACAAGGTTTGTGATCAAGCATTGCGCCCGCCCTGAACGCTTGAATGTAACTGATCGGAGATCGCCGCGATGACACCGCTTGAACGCGTGAACTCGATGAAAATGCCTTTCGCCGAATTGAAAGGCATCACATTCACCGAGGCGGAAAAGGATCGCGTCGTCGCCCGCATGCTGGTTCGGCCAGATCTGTGCACACTCGGGCAAACCATCCATGGTGGTGCGATCATGGCCCTTGCGGATTCGGTCGGCGCCGCTGCGACCGTCATCAATTTGCCAGAGGATGCGAAGGGTACCACTACGATCGAAAGCAAGACGAATTTCATTGGTGCTGCCAAAGCCGGTAGCACCGTCATTGCAGTCGCCACCCCCGTGCATCGGGGCCGGCGTACTCAAGTCTGGCAAACGCGTCTGGAAACTGAGGAAGGAAAGCTGGTCGCGGTGGTAACGCAGACTCAAATGGTTCTCTGAGTCCAATTCAGGTGATCATTTGCTTGGCAGGAAGTGCCCTTCATTGAGGCTGGAACCGGCCTTGATTTACATGGTGCAGCGCACAATATCACTGTTCTAGGGATTCGAACGCCTCCTCGAGGGCCATCCAAGAGGAGTATGAATTGCGCCACGAAGATATCAGCCACCCGACGCCAGGCATTGGCTATGTTCGGACATTAAGTCAGCAGGAGGAGTTGCCGCTGCTGCGCGCTCATTTGTTGCGGCTCGATGCCCAGAGCCGTCACGACCGCTTCAACGGCTTCCTGGATGAAAGCTTCATTGAGCGTTACGCGGCCAAATGCGCCGAAGACGGGACGATCATTGTTGCTTACGTCGAGGACGGGGTGTTGCGCGGAGCAGCGGAACTGCATCCGCCGGATCAATCGCCGGACTCGCTGCCGGAGGTCGCCATCAGCGTCGAGGCATCCGTGCGAAGGCGCGGTGTGGGCAGCTTACTGTTCAAGCGGCTGCTCTCGGAAGCGCGATGGAAGGGTTATGCTACGCTCCGAATTAGCACTGGCGCTCAAAATCAGGCCATGCGCGCTCTCGCAAGTAAGTTCGGCGCGCACTTGACCTTTCGTCAGGGTGAATCGACCGGAACCATCGACGTGTCGAAACAGGGGCGCGACCTATCGAGACTCTGGACGAGCACGCCCGCGGATGCCGCGCGGGCGTTGATTTGGTTCAACCGCGCCTATTGGGAACTGCTAACCGCAATGTTCGGCCTAGGCCGGAGGATCGGGGATCGGCGAGCCTGAGCAAGAAAGCTCGCTGATCCGGCTGTTGCTAACGCGTACGTCTCAAGTCCCGGTGCGCTTGTCGTTGCCGAACCTCCTGAGCCCCCGTCGCTCAACCACCACCGCCCGCTGTGCACCTTGTTCTCCCGCAATCACCGTTGAAGAGCGTGCGGAGGTCCGCGCGACTTTCTTCACTTCGGGAGTCACGGCGTCCACCGGCAAGCCCATCAACGACGCGGCGATCTCGGCCTGGGCTTCCTGATCGTCCGTAATGCCTGTCGCGGCAAAGATTGCTTCATCAAGCGTAGGCGGATCGCGCCGGACGCGACGTGGTCCATATTTCGTATTCCAGTTTTCGCCCATGGGACCACCTCTCGGTTGATGCGAATACCTAGGACGCAGGATGTTGCATTGCAATATGAAATTCGTATGGCAATCCAGCTATGCGCGGTGAACCTGTTTGTCAGCCACGATCATCACGCGGGACCATCGATGCTCGCGAGATCGCTAGGTTGCTGTGGCCAGCGCTTTAGCGCGGCATGTCCGGCATCGGTCAGGACGTAAACGCCGCGCTCGGCGCGTTCGAACCATCCATAGACATTGTGCAGCAGAATCTTGGGCGCGTCCGGAATCGTCGGCGTGAGATCGCGAACAGGGCGGCGGCCTCGCGCCAGCGCGCCGGCGCAGGCCAGCGCTTGCTGGCGATACGCCGTCATGATCGGGGCGCGGGTGCTGCCTCCTACGGCCGGGTCGCCCTTTCGGCGTTGATGCTCGGCGATGAGCCGGGAACGCTTTTTTGGGTCCCGCCGAGGGCTCGTGGTGGGCGGCTTGACGATCACCTCCACCTCGCCGGTGTTGGTGACCGCGAGCATGCCGAACCCGAGCCGCCGACAAAGATTACGATATCGGGAGTCGCTCTCCCGTCCCTTGCCGCGCGAGGACAATTTGCCGGCAAGCCAAACCTCGTCGCACGCGCCGGCGCGATCCACGGCCTGCAACACCAGCTCCAGATTGAACGAAAGCTTCAGCTCACCGATGACGACAATCGGGGGCTCGTCGCCGCTCAAAGCAACGAGATCGCATCCCCCGATCTCACCTTTGACGGTGAACCCGAGATTTTCAAGGAACCGTTTGACCGGGAGGTAAAGTGCGGTTTCCAAAAATGGCTCCCGTGCTGCCCATGCGACTCACTCGACCCAGTTTAGCCCGGATCGCGGAACCAGACTCGATTTGATCAACCGCCACCGGAACGGGTATCGTGGTCCCGGGCACATCACGGGGGCGAGGCCAGAAAAGCCGAACCCGGAGCGGCAATGCGAGAGGGCCTCTACAAGTGCGAGATGCACACGGTGCACGGTTCGCGCCGTGGCGTGGTGTATGTTTATGACGGCAAGATGAGGGGCGGCAATTCTGCCTTCGCTTTCATCGGGACCTACCGCGATGGCGAAGGCGGCGAGGTGCTGGTCGACATTGCGACCATGCGTCATAACGATGATCCCAATTACGAGCCCCTGCTTAAGAGCGATAAGACTACCCTTGCGCTGCACGGCCGACGCCACGGAGACAACTACATTTTTCAGGGTGGTATCACCCAACTACCCGGCATTGCCTTCCACTCGTTGATGACTCCGATCAGCGAGGCGGCGGCGCCGCCCGCCCGCCCTCCAGGAAGAGGCGGCATCGGGAACGGCCTCTATTCGATCCACATCCGGATGCTGGACGGCATCGACGGCGGTAACACCGGCGTCATGGTGCTGCACGATGGCCGAATGCGCGGCGGCGATGCGTTCTTCGATTATATCGGCGCCTGCACCAGTGCGAACGGCAAATGGAAAGGCGAACTCGTCAATCATGAGCACACGCCGAGCCAGGGCGAGCGGCCGGTGTTCGGCGGCTACGAGGTCGGGATCGGCTTCTCCGGTACCTACACCGAGGAGGGCGCGGTCGCGGAAGCCACCGCGCTTGTGGGCAAGCGAAGCATCCGCTTCAGCGCGGTACTGAAAAAGCTGGCCGAGGGCTAGCAGCGACAACCAACTCCGCTGCATCGAAACGCATACTTCCCGCACTACACTCGCCCGCTTACTGGAACCAGGGCGCCGGTGATGGCGCTGGCGGAATCGCTGACGAGAAACAGGATCATTTCGGCGAGTTCTTGCGGGCTCACCCACTTTGCGAAATCAGCGCGCGGCATGCTGGCGCGATTGGCCGGCGTATCGATGATGGAAGGCAGCACGGCGTTGACGGTGATCCTGCCTTTCCACTCGGCGGCAAGCGCTTCGGTCAGGCGGTGAACGCCGGCTTTCGAGGCGGCATAGGCGCCCATGCCGGAGCCGGCCTGCAACGCGCCCATCGCGCCGATGTTAACGATGCGCCCGGCGCTTGAGACTGCAAGATGCGGTAGCGCGGCACGCGAAGCATTCAATGCGGTGAGGACGTTGAGCGCGTACATTCGTTGCCAGGTCATCGGGTCGCCCTCCTCGACGGCCTCGAACGCAAAACCGCCGGCGATATTGACCAGGGCGTCGATCCTGCCGAAATGCGCCACGACCGTGTCGATCGCCGTTTGGGCCGCGTCCGCATCGGAGAGATCCACCCCGCCAAGTTCGAGGCGGTTGTCCGTTGCGGGTAGTTGCGAGGCCGCATGATCGACGCCTGCAACGCGCGCGCCTCGCGCCAGCGCGGTCTGCGCAACCACTTGTCCAAGCGCGCCCAATGCGCCGGTGATGATGATGACTTTTCCATCCATCGATGAGATCCCGTGCGATTAGCTAAAATTTGCCGGAGTTTTGTAAAGCCGATTTCAGAGCAGTCCCGCTATACATGCGGCAACGACGTTTAATGCAGGGCTGGAACACATCATGAGACATCTGCCTGACCACGGTTTACCGCTTGTTCAGCTCAAGGAACAGCGGCGCGACCTGATTGTCGCGCTGCAGAACCGCAATGGCCCGGTCGGCGGCTGGGAGTTGATGCAGATCGCCGCGGTTCAGCAGGCCATTTCGGCCTTCGAAGACGTCATTGCCGACCTCGACGCCGAATTGGAAGCCGCCGCGTAACAATGTTCGGCTAAGGCAGGATTGCCCGGCGGCATTCAGCATTCGAGGTAGCGCGCGACGAGACTGGCGCGTTCGCTCGCCCGAATGCCCAATGCCTCACTGAAATAGCGTTCCAGATCGCCGTAATCGGCGCTGATTGCATCGAATGCGGCGGCGAGGAAGGAAGCTTCCACCGAGCCGAGCACCAGTCCGACGTCTTCGGGAAGATCGCTGGAGGACGAGGGGTCCCGCCGATAGAAGCGGTTGGTGAGCAGGTAATCCTCCGCAATCACCTGGTCGGGCACGCCGAGTGCATGCAGGATCAGCGCGCACGCAAAGCCGGTGCGATCCTTGCCGGCGGTGCAATGAATCACCAGTGGCGCGCGATCCTCGAGCAAGTGCGCGAACAACGCGCGGAAGCTTCCGGTGTTGTGACGCACATAGTTCCGGTAGGAGTCGCGCATCACCTCAAGCGCGTCGGCCGATGAGAGCCTCACGCCGTTGGCGCCGCGCGACCGCAGGGCGGCAACGACGGTCGGCTCGATCGGCAACGAGTGCACCGCGATGTCGGAAAGGGCGCAAATCGCCACGGCGCGTTCCTCGGTGCCGCGAAAATCGAAGGCGCTTTTCACACCCAGCGATCGCAACACCTCGACATCGCCTTGCGTGAGGTGACCGAGGTGGTTGGACCGGAAGATTTGCCGCCAACGGACCGTGCGGCCGTCCTTTGCGGGATAACCGCCGAGGTCGCGGAAATTGCTGGCGCCGGAGAGGTTGAGGTGACGGGCAGGGGAGTCGGGCATGATGGGATTTTAGTTGTCCGGCGGCGAATGCGGTGCAAGGACGAGGGTTGGCTCAGCTCTATACTATCTCTGCGGGGGAAGAAGATGAATCGGCAAAGGGCTTCAATTTTCGCTACGGTGTTGTTTCTTTCGGCGGCCTGCGTTCCGCCAGCGTCGGCGCAGACAAAATTTCAGAGTTATCGTTGCGCCGATGGTTCGCAATTCATTGTTGGATTTTTCCAATATGACAAACGCGCCCATTTGCAGATCGCTGGCAAGGCCGTGACGCTTACGAAGCGTCTGGGCCTGTCCGGAGCGCGTTATTCGGGAGGCGGCATCACGTTGAAGGTTGGAAGAACAGGCACCACGGTCAAACACGCCAAGCGGCCGCAAACCGCGTGTGAGCTGACCTGAAGCAACTCAGCGGTCCCGTGCCGGCTTGGCCTCCTGAATGGCGGCTTCGTGATACCAGCCATCGGCGCAGACAGCTTCGTTTATCGGAAGCAAAGCGGGGTCGACAGTAGATCCTGTCCCGCTCCCGCGACTTGGGGCCAGCGCGGCTCGGCCCCCCGCGGGGAATTGGTAGATCTTCGCGGATCCCTTATCAAAATCGGCGGTCATTTGATCGTCTCTTTCTGAGTTGATGCGTTCTCCAGTGCGTGGCGTGAACCCATGCTGCGCCCCGAGTCGTCTGGAGTCGTTACGGATGGATATCGGAGCTGCCCTCCGCTGGTGCAACCTGATTAAAACGAAATCATCTTCTGTATAGAAATTAGGCATTTTTCGTTCTGCATACTGGGAAGCATCCGACAGCCCGCTAACGGCTGAACGGCGCTCAGGGTTGCAGGAGCACGTTGGTTTGCCAACGAATGCCGGTCCAGTGGCGCTGTTGTGGTCATGATCGCCCCTGGACGTAGAACCGCTTGAAAAATCCACCGGCTTTTCAGCTGTTGCAGAGCGGTGCTGCGCCTGATCCCGCGCGCCTTTGCCGCATGCCAACACCGCCTGATGTCGGTCCTGGAGCAAGGCGGTCTCCAACACCCGGTGACCCAAAAGGCAGCAATTTGGCACTTTTATTGCTTTGTACCTGTTGGCCGTTGGTGGCCGGGTACGCTTGCGGTGACCAGCAGCTTCGGTCCCCAGCTTTGCATCATGATGAGAGGCTAAATGACCAAGTATAAGCTCGAGTATATCTGGCTCGACGGATACTCGCCGACACCCAACCTTCGCGGCAAAACGCAGATCAAGGAATTCGCGGCATTTCCGACGCTGGACCAGCTTCCGCTGTGGGGATTTGACGGAAGCTCCACGTTGCAGGCCGAGGGCCACAGCTCCGATTGCGTGCTGAAGCCGGTCGCGATCTATCCGGACGGCGCGCGCACCAACGGCGCCCTGGTGATGTGCGAAGTGATGATGCCGGATGGCAAGACCCCGCATGCGACCAACAAGCGCGCCACCATTCTGGACGACGAAGGCGCATGGTTCGGCTTTGAGCAGGAATACTTTTTCTACAAGGACGGTCGTCCGCTCGGTTTCCCGTCCAGCGGCTATCCTGCTCCGCAGGGGCCGTACTACACCGGCGTCGGCTACAAGAATGTCGGCGACGTCGCCCGCAAGATGGTGGAAGAGCATCTGGACCTTTGCCTCGCTGCCGGCATCAACCACGAAGGCATCAACGCCGAAGTCGCGAAGGGCCAATGGGAGTTCCAGATTTTCGGCAAGGGCTCGAGGCGCGCAGCCGACGAAATGTGGATGGCTCGATATCTGATGCTGCGGCTCACCGAGAAGTACGGCGTCGACATCGAATTCCACTGCAAGCCGCTCGGCGACACCGACTGGAACGGTTCGGGTATGCACGCCAACTTCTCGACGACGTACATGCGCGAAGTCGGCGGCAAGGACTATTTTGAGAAGCTGATGGCGGCCTTTGAGAGGAACCTCATGGACCACATCGCAGTCTACGGGCCCGACAACGACAAGCGCCTGACCGGCAAGCACGAGACCGCGCCCTGGAATAAGTTCAGCTATGGCTTGGCCGATCGCGGCGCTTCGATCCGCGTGCCGCACTCGTTCATGAACAGCGGCTACAAGGGTTATCTGGAAGACCGTCGCCCGAACTCGCAAGGCGACCCCTACCAGATCGCCTCCCAGATCCTCAAGACGATCGCCGAAGTTCCGATCGCAGCCAAGTCAGCTGCCGCCTGAGTTAGCGATACGGCCCCGGATGGGGGTCGTGGGGCCGCGAAAACGATCCGCTGGGGTGGAGCCTTGGCGGGTCGTCGCGTTTTGTGACTTTGCAAACCCTTTATGACAGTATTAGCCCGTTTCCCGCTGCGCCTAACCGCGCTATGTACGGTTGCGCTAAAGCGCGATCATGATCGCGCTTGGGATTGCCGGGGACACGGCAGGTGTTTGCGGGGTTTTATACGGTCAGGTTTCAACTCAACGAGGCGGTCGGCCGCAGCGTGATGTACGCGCATGACGGCAAGCTTCTGGGCGGCAATTCGGCCTTTGCCCATATCGGCTCCTATGAGGAGACCGGCGAGGGGATCGACATCGAGGTCCAGACCGTCCGCCACAACCCCGATCCGAACTACCGCGCGATGGCAGGCACCGACGACGCGACGCTGATTGCAAAGGGCCAGGCCGACGGTGAGCGCTACCGTTTCAAGGGCGCGCTGAAGGAGCTTCCCGGTGCCCTGTTCCAGTCGGTCATGACGCCGGTCAAGCAGGAGGCGGTGCCCATTGCGGGTGGTGTGGGTGAGGGCGGCATCGCCAACGGTCTCTATTCCATCCATATCCGCATGCTCGATGGCGTCGACGGCGGGCTGACCGGCGTCATGCTGGTCAACAACGGCCGCATCCTCGGCGGCGACGCGTCGTTCTACTATCTGGGCACCTATACCTCGGAGAACGGCCGTTGGAAGGGTCAGATCCTCAACCAGGAGCATACGCCTGCAATGGGTGAAAACCCGATCTTCGGCGGCCACGAGGTCGGCATCGGGTTTTCCGGCACTTGCGACGAGCAGGGGGCGCTGCTCGAAGCGACAGCGCTTGCCGGCAAGCGCAGCCTGCGGCTCACCGCGGTGCTCAAGCTGATGCGCCGGGCGTGAATCGCCATGGAAGTCTTGCACGTACTCTCAACCCTGGCGGTAAAAGGTGCCTTCGCCGAACTCGCCGCGCGTTTTCAGGGGGATGGCGGTCCCCGCATCGAGGCCGACTTTGCACCGACGCTGGCGCTCCTCGATCGCCTGCGTAGAGGAGAAGCGGCCGACGTCGTCATTCTCACCCGCGAGGGCTTAAGTGAAATGTTGACTGAGCACCGCGTGGCTGGAGCAAGCTATGTGGATATCGCAAGATCCTGGGTCGGCATTGCCGTGAAGGCCGGCCGCACGCATCCCGACATTTCGACGGAAGCTGCGCTGCGCACCACGCTGATCCAGGCACGCGCGGTGGCCTATTCACGCATTGGCGCCAGCGGCATCCTGTTTGACAAATTGATCGCACGGCTTGGGATCGCCCATCTGGTCAGCGCCCATGCCGTGGTTATTCCCTCAGGCCTGACTGCCGAACGGCTCGTCACTGACGAAGCCGATCTCGCCGTGCAGCAGATCAGTGAACTGAAGCAGGTGGCTGGCGTCGAAATCGTCGGTCCAATCCCGCACGAGCTGCAGATGCCGGCCGTTTTCTCGGCCGGTTGCATGATGGCAACCGACAACGTGGCTCCGGCGGAGCAATTCCTGAAATTCCTGCGCTCGCCGGAGGCCGCATCCATCCTGCGGGAGGCGGGGCTCGAGCCCTGACTTTGCCGGCCGCAAGCGTGGATAGTCCACCAGAGGGGATCGATATGGCGAATCAACGAATAAGTGCGGCTAAGCGGTGATGGACTGTGCTTCTGACGCAGGCAGCGCGGCCGGTTACTTCATGTAGTACATCACCCAGTAGCGTGCCTCGCGGTAGGTCAGCTCGGAATACTGTGGATTCTTCCTGCGGGCGCGGTCGACCGCGTCGTCGATGCATTTCTGGAAATCGCCGCGGTCATTGGGAAAATTCTCGTAGCAGTCGTCGTTGAATTTCGCAGCGGCGGTAATCGCCGCCTTGATATCCGCATCCGCTGCCCCTGGATGAGCGCACTTCAGCCAGCCAAACACCGGGCCGTCGGCAGCATGATCGCGCTCAAATCTGATCTGGGCCTTGATCTCCTCGATCGGCCGCATCCGCGACCGCTTCAGTTCTTCGTCACTGAAGGCTGGGCGAAGCAGCGGTTCCAGCCGAATCCGTTCCTGGTAAAGGAAATACGCCGCGTCTTTGAGCGGCCGTTTGGCGGCCTTTGCGATGGTTTCTTCGGGTTCGCTCATTATCTGGCTTGCGGCTCGGAATCCCTGAGCGTTGGTTGCTTCGGAGGGCATTTGGGTTCGATGCAGAACGACGTTGGGAACATCCACGCGGATGACCCCGTTGATAGTGACGAACCCGCGAGACCAGCCATGATCCGCAAGCTGAAATCCGGCGAGTACCGGCTCTATTCCCGCAAGATCAACCCCAAGACGGGAAAGCGACGTAATCTCGGCACGTTCCGGTCGCGTGCAGCGGCGGAAAAGCACGAGCGTGACGTGCAATACTTCAAACGACACTGAGGCCTGTTGCATCCGCGCCGACGGCGGTGCTATGGGCCGCATTGACCGACTCTTCGGGTGCTTCATTGCTGGATGGACTCTACAAGGTTGAATACGGCGTGAACGACGCTTTCGGCCGCAGCATCATGTGCATGCATGACGGAAAAATGCTTGGCGGCAATTCGGCCTTCGCGCATCTCGGCACCTTCCGCCGCGACGGTGATGAGGTCGCGGCCGAGATCATTACCGAGCGTCACAACGACGATCCGCACTACAAACCTCTGATGGGCACCGACACTGCTGCGATCAGCGTGCGCGGCAGGCCGCGCGGTAACGGGTGGCGCTTTGAAGGAAGTGCGGCGCCGCGGCCGGGCGCGTTGTTCTGGGCCAATCTGAGTAGGCTCGATGACGAAGTTTTGCCGCCGGTCGGCGAAGTCGGGCCCGGCGGCATCATCAACGGGCTCTACTCCATCCACATCCGCACCCTCGACGGCATCGATGGCGGCTTGTCCGGCGTGATGCTGCTGATCGACGGCCGCATCCTCGGCGGTGATGCCTTCTTCTATTACCTGGGCTCCTACAGTTCGGCGGAAGGCCGCTGGAAAGGCGAGATCCTCAACCAGGAGCACACCCCGGCGGTGGGCGAGATTCCCGTGTTCGGCGGCCATGAGGTCGGTATCGGATTTTCCGGCAGCTGTTCCGCTACCGGCGCCGACCTCGAGGCGATCGCGCTTGCCGGCAAACGCAGCCTTCGTCTCACCGCTGTCTTGAAGCTGATGCAGCCGGCCTAGCGGCGTCACCGCGGATGGGTAAGCAGGGCCCAACCCATCATCACGGCGATGGATAGCGCGATCGCCAACATGAGGGACCGTCGGCGGCTGCGCCGTTCGGCGCCGGTCGTTTGAACATGGCCGCAATGCGGACAAAGCGGCGATCCGGAAGGGATTGCCTGTTCGCAGAAGTCGCATGGCATGAACGACGGCATACGCGCGCGAACGCGGGCGCCGTTGGAATGGTTCCGCGTTCCTGGGCCTGCTTCAGCCCTTGATCAGGACGACGCCGGCAATGACCAGCGCGACCCCGGCGAGGCGCGAGATCGAGACGTGATGCTGCGCGAGGCCAAACGCTCCGAAATGATCCATGATCACGGCGGCCGACATCTGGCCTGCCACGACCAGCGCCAGCAAGGTGGCCGCTCCCAGCGGCGGCAGCAGCAGGATTGCCAGCAGGATAAAGACGCCGCCGAGCACGCCGCCGCCCCAAGCCCACCATGGCGTGCTGGCCATCGCTCGCCATGACGGCAGATGTTCGCCGAGCGCGAACAGCACGACGATCATCGTCAGCAGGCCGACGAGATAGCTGAAAAAGCCGGCCCAGGCCGGCGATGTCAGCGACGTTCGCAAGCTAGCGTTCAACACCTGCTGGGTTGCGACGCTGATGCCGGCGCCGAGCGCCAGTAGATAGAGATAAATCGCCTGCACGTGGACCCCCCGTATCGTTGCCTGGCCGGCAACTAACGTCATGTTCCCCGCGAATTGCAAGGATGTAACGGCCCGCTCTGGAACCAGACGGGTGCCCAGCGATTGAACGGAAAAAGTTCGCCAGCAGCGAGGCAAGCTATCATGATCAGAAAACTGCAGTCCGGCGAGTACCGGCTCTATTCCCGCAAGGTCAATCC
>JBJMTO010000078.1:0-20846 GCA_045811665.1 Bradyrhizobium sp. | reverse complement strand
TTTCCCGCACACACGCTTTCCAAGCGTGCGCCTTAAGCCACTCGGCCATCTCTCCGGATGCTCTCTCTTGGAGCGTGCAGGCGATTTTTGCAAGCCGGTCCGGTCTTAACAACGGGGAATCATCTAAGTTGTTGGTCGTGTTCTACAATTCACAGACAGGATCAGCTCCGCAGCGAAGCGGCCGCAGGCCATGGATCTGTACAGCCGCTAATCAGACCAGTGATCGCCTGGGCGAGGACGATCTGGCGATCGGCCGAGGGCTCCGTTTGCATAGGTTCGCGCATGTTCGCCCGCCACCGCGAAACTAGCACTGCTGGATACGTGGATACGCCGGCAAAACCGGCGCCGCCGTACTTGGGGGTGCTGCGCTGTCGATGGTTTGTGCTTTCTCGGCGATCGCACCAGCGCCCGGCGTGCGATCAGTGATAGCGCGAACTGCCGGTGATGGAGCGCAGCGGCCAGGCGGCGGGCGGCTCCGGCTCGTGCGGCGAGGGGGGACGCTGGTCGTTCCGGCTGCCCTGCAACGCGTCGACGAAATTGGCAAACCACTGGTGGATCGTGCCGGCGCGCAGTTTATCCATCATCGCTTCCCACCGCATACGCCGCTCGGTCAACGGCATCGATACCGCGGTTGCAATCGTGCGCGCCATGCCGTCGATATCGTGCGGATTGATCAGAAGCGCGGTGTCCAGTTCGTTCGCCGCGCCCGCAAACTTCGATAGCACCAGCACCCCCGGATCAGCCGGGTTCTGCGCCGCGACATATTCTTTTGCCACCAGGTTCATGCCGTCCTGCAGCGGCGTGACCACGCCCACTTGCGCGGTTCGATAAAGCCCGGCCAGCACGGTCTGGCTATATCCCTTGTTGAGGTAGCGGATCGGGGTCCAATCCACTTCTCCATGGCGACCGTTGACATCGCTGACCAATTTGGCGAGTTCGCTCTGAAGATTGCCATAGGCTTCGATCGCGCCTCGCGAAGGCGTCGCGATTTGCAGCAACGACACCGCGCGCGCCAGCGTCGGCTGCACCGTCCACATCCGATCGAACGCGCTGATGCGATTGATCAATCCCTTGGAATAATCGAGCCGGTCGACGCCGATTGCAAGTTTCTCGCCATCGAGGCTGCGCCGCAGCCGCGACACGTCGGGATGAGAGACCGCCTTGGCTGCCTGCTGGGCGAACTTTCCGGGGTCGATGCCGATCGGAAATACCGCAACGCGCGTGGTGCCGTACTTCGAAGTGACGATGCCGTCATGCACCGGAACGCCCAGATCGGCCCCGACATAAGAAAGGAAATTCTCGCAATCGTCGGGAGTCTGGAAGCCTATCAGGTCGTAGGCCAGCATCGCCTCGATCAGCTCGCGGTGATGGGGGACGCCTTCGATGATCGTCCGCGCAGGCCATGGTGTATGAAGGAAAAAACCAAGCGGCCGGGCGACACCCAACTCGCGCAATTCCGCTCCGAGCGCCAGGAAGTGATAATCCTGGACCCAGTAGGCGCTGTCCGGCTTTTCAAATCGAAGAAGCGCGCGGGCCATGAAGGCGTTCACTTCACGATACGAAAGGTAATCGCCATGTGAAGCGCGGATCAAATCCGATCGCGAGTGCAGGGCCGGCCACAATGCCGAGTTGGCAAAACCCTCATAATATCCGCCGTAGTGCGCTGCCGGCAGATCCAGCATCGCCAACGCGCCCGCGCCGAGCGCTTCAATTTCCGCGAACGGCTCTTTCTGCGAACCGTCTCGAACACGGCCGCTCGAACCTACCCAAATGGCGCCGGATTTCTCGACAACCGGCAGCAAAGCAGCCGCAAGCCCACCTGTCATAGGTTCGTTGGCCTTGCCGCGTGCTACCCGATTTGAGACGACGACGAGGTTCACAGGTGCCCCTCTACTGTATACTCCGCTCGGCTGTTCAACAACCATTCATCAATATGGTTCCGACTTCACGCTTTCAACTAAATGAAACCAAATTCAGGCCCCGCAGCGGCGGAACCCGGCCGAGCGAAGTTTTAGTGCGATAAATCTATCGGTCCATTCTGTTTGTCCGACCCGCGACTGCATCTTCGACCAGAAGAGCCAGCCATTCCCTCACGTCGCGCGGCTCGTCGAAATGGCTGGTCACGCCTTTGGCGCGACGGCCTACCGAGAATGCAAGGCCTCGCAGATCAGGCATGATCGCGAAAACGCTTTCGTCCGTGACGTCGTCGCCGATAAATATCGGGCGTCGGCCCTTGAAAGGCTCGTGATTCATGAGTTCGAGAACGCCCGATGCCTTATTGAAACCCGAATGCTTGATTTCGCAGACACATTTTCCGGGCATCACTTCAATCGGAGCGTTCGGCAGGTCGGCCCTAATCAAGGATACCGCTGCATAGATCGCCTTCTCTGCGTGCGGCGCCAGCCTGTAGTGCAGCGCCAGCGAATAACCCTTATCTTCCAGAAGAATGCCCGGACTAAGTTTGGCGATCGCAGCCAATCGTCGCTTCAGTTCCTTGTCCATTGGCGGGGCGTGGGTGGCGACGGCCTCGTTGTCGATGCAAAGCCGCATCTCGGCGCCATGGCCGCCGACCGCGGGGAACTGTTCGGGAGCGAAAATCAGATCGATGTCGTTTAGCGAACGTCCACTCACAAGGGCGAGTGCGCCGGATGTTTTCTCCAGCAGCCGGTTGAGTGTTTGGGCGAGGCCCGGAGGCACCCACACCTCGCGCGGCGTCGGTGCGAGATCAAGCAGCGTGCCGTCGATGTCCAGCAGGACCGCAAATTCGTCCAGTCGGCGCGCAAGTTCAGCGGACGTGAATTTCTCTGAGCCCTGTTCGGGCGTTGAAATTTCCCGCGATTGAGCCATCTCGGCTACATTTTGATCCATATTACTCTACTCCACAACGGCCAACGGACGAGCAACCGTTTCCAGGGCCTGTCGCTCGGCCGCGATGGCGTAACGCCAGGCTATGGCCGCTGCAGCGACCATCAACCCGGAACCGAACAGATAGCCCGCGAACAGGCTGTTGCGGGATCCGCTATCCACCAGCGCGCCGAATAACGCGGGGCCGGCCACGCCACCTACGCCCGTCCCGATCGCATAAAACAGCGCAATTGCGAGCGCTCGAACCTCGAGCGGAAATGTTTCGCTTACTGTGAGATAGGCGCTGCTGGCGGCTGGAGAAGCGAAAAAAAAGATTACCATCCATGCAATGGTCTGTGTTTGGGCGCTCAGTACGCCGATCGCGAACAGATAACCGGTAATGGCAAGCAGCACGCCCGAGGCCGCATAGGTGATCGCGATCATCGCGCGCCGGCCAACGGTGTCGAACAGGCGTCCGAGCAGCAACGGCCCCAGGAAGTTGCCTGCCGCGAACGGGAGGATGTACCAGCCGACCTGACTTGCCGGGATTCCGTAGAAATCCGTCAGCACCAGCGCAAACGTGAAGAAGATCGCGTTGTAGAAAAAAGCTTGCGCGGTCATCAAGGCCAGACCGACCAGCGAGCGCTGGCGATAGGCAAAGAACAGCGTGTGAGCCACCTCGCGCAGCGGCGTGTACCGCCGCATTCTCAGCTTGATCTTGGCCCATGTGTGCTGCGCCGGGTCTTGCACATGCCCGAGGGCCGACCGCTCGATATCTTCCACGATCGCATGCGCCTGCTCAGGGCGGCCGTGGATCATCAGCCAACGCGGGCTTTCGGGGATCCACATGCGCATTACAAAGACGATCAGGCCCAGGAAGGCGCCGCTCAGGTAAGCTAGCCGCCAGCCGACATCTGGCCCGAACATGGCCGGATCGAGCAACACGATCGCGCTGATCGCACCGACCGCGGCTCCAATCCAGAAACTGCCGTTGATGACGAGATCCGTCCATCCGCGATAGCGGGCCGGCACCAATTCCTGAATGGTCGAATTGATTGCGGTGTATTCCCCGCCGATCCCGGCTCCGGTGAGGAACCGGAAAAATGCATAGCTCAACAGACCCCAAGACAGCGCGGTCGCGGCCGTCGCGGTGAGATAGACCGCCAGTGTGATGAAGAACAATTTCTTCCGCCCGATGCGGTCTGTAAGCCAGCCAAATCCAATTGCGCCAAGCACCGCACCTGCGAGATACGCGCTGTTTGCGATGCCTACCTCAAGATTACTGAACTGCAGCGTCGGACTCTCCTTCAACGCGCCTGACAACGCGCCAGCCAGCGTCACCTCGAGACCATCCAGAATCCAGGTAATGCCGAGCGCGAGTACGACCCTGGTATGGAATCCGCTCCAGCGCAGACTATCGAGACGCGCGGGAATGCTGGTTTCGATGATGCGTTCGCCGCTTGCCATCACATGCCGGGAGCCCGAAGGGCCATCAAGAGCAGAGCTTTGCTGCAAATCCATCCGAGCGGACCGGTGAGAAATAAACTAAGGAACAAAGGTTCCTGAAGCAGGAAGGCATGTTGCGCGCCCATCAAAAACTCTCGGACAGCGCCGGAGTTCCACATTCAGTGTGGCAACGGAACCTCCCGCCTCGCCGTTTCCAGGTATGAAAGCGGACCCGCTGCGAGACGCGCGCTCTCGGCACGTGGAACTTGCTAGCGGTGCGACTACGCCGCGTAGCGGTGCGACTACGCCGCGCGAATGTTTGTCATGAATCGGTGCAATTCCTCCCGCAAACGCGCGCTTTCGGCTGAAAGTGTCTTTGCCGAATTGAGCACCTCGCCGGAGGCGACCCCGGTTTCGCTTGCGCCGCGATTCACTTCCATGATGTTGGCGGCAGCCTGCTGCGTACCTTTGGCGACGCTCTGGACGTTGCGCGCGATCTCCTGGGTCGCGCCACTTTGCTGCTCGACCGCACTCGCAATCGCCGACGCTATGGTCGAGATCTGGCCGATGGTGCCGCCAATTTCCTTGATAGCGGTGACTGATTCCTGCGTCGCGCCCTGCATGCCGGAGATGTGCGAGGAGATCTCGTCAGTCGCCTTTGCGGTCTGACTGGCCAGCGACTTGACCTCGGCGGCCACAACGGCGAAACCGCGACCGGCATCGCCAGCGCGGGCCGCTTCGATGGTGGCATTGAGTGCCAACAGGTTCGTCTGCTCGGCAATCGCCGTGATCAACTTGACGACATCGCCGATCTCCCGGGCCGCGCGTGACAGCTTCCCGATACGGCCATCGGTTTGCTCCGCCTGAACCACTGCAGCCTCTGCGATCCGATTCGAATCGCGCACCCGCCGACCGATTTCATTGACTGAGGTGGACAGCCCCTCCGTCGCGGTCGCGACCGATTGCATGTTGGTGGAGGCTTCTTCCGACGCGCCGGCAACCTGGCTTGACAGGCTCTGTGTCGTTTCGGCCGTGCGAGTCAGGATTCCAGCCGCTTGCTCAAGCTGCACGGCCGAAGCCGAAACGTTGGAGACAATGCTGCCCACCGCGGACTCGAACTCATCCGCGAAGCGAATGAGTTCGCTGCGCCGCGCCGCGCTGCTTGCCTTGTTCTGAGCATCCTGCGCGGCGGCATCGCGCTCTGCCCTGGCGATCGCCTGGATCTTGAACTCTTCTACCGCGCTGGCCATCTCGCCGATTTCATCCCTGCGCCCGAGACCGGGCAGCACGATATCGAAATTACCGCTAGCCAGTTTGCGCATCGCCTTGCACATCTCGATCATCGGCCGGGAAATCCCTTTGCCCAGCAACACCGCCAATAATCCGCCCAGCAGGAAACCTCCGGCCGCTAACGCAAGGATCAGGCGCTCGGTCTCGCGCACGGTAGCGTCCGACTCGGTTTCAAGCCGCTGCTGGTCCGATAGCAGGTCGGCCTTCATCGCGCTGGCGCCCTTGCCGATCACGGCCGCAGATTCGTTCATCTCAGCCACGAGTTCGTCAACCGATTTGGAGCTTTCCACCAGCTTCGTCAGGGTTTGGCGGTAATCTTCGAGCAGTCCGGCGGCCTCCTTGATGCCTTGGAGGATTTTCTCATCGGTCGAGCTGATGGATTGCAGCGCGTTGTCGACAAACCTGAGCCGTGCCACCGCACTGGCAGCCACGGTCTGGTCGGAGTTGAGGACAAAGGTATTGGCGAGCGCGGTCACCGCCTGAAACTGCTCGGCCACCTTTTTCGAGCCCAACTGCACCGCCTGCAGCTCACGCTCGCTGGCGCCGCTGGGGAGGTCGTCAAGCTTGTAGCGCAGCATGTTGGCCCCGCGCGCGAGCTGATTCTGGTTGAGCAACGCACTATTGCGTTTGACCCTCAAGACATCGGCAAATATCTTCGTGAAGGTCTGGAATTCACGGCCCAAGCGTGTCACCTGATCCAGTCGCGCCGGGTTTGTGGTGCCCTTCATCGATTGAGTGACGGCCTCCTTCAGGCTGGCCTCAGCCGCCAGCGCCGCCGTGGCGTCTTCTTCCTTTCCGGTAACAACGTAATACCGCGCGAGCTCCCGGTACGAGATCAGCTCACGGTCGATGTTGCGCGCCAGATCGGCTTCCGAAACACTCTTCCGGTAGGTTTCGACGCCTGAGGAGACCCGTTCAAATCCGAGATAGGCGATCCCCATTGTCGTGGCTGAGATCATCAGCACGACCGCAAAGCCGAGCATGACCTTGCCGCGAAATCTTAGGGTCGGGAGCCTTGGCAGTAACGATTGCGAACCCACTCCGGCCTCCCCAGCCTATTGCTCAAGCAAAGACGCACAGCCGGAACAACGCGGACGTCCAGAAGCGCCCTCCGAAAATTAAAGGAGAATCGATAAGGGGCCGTAAACCGGCGAGACTTCACGGAGGATGGCATGCCAACCCGCTTCGGCCCGCTTTCCGGCCACGTAGTCGCGGCCATGCCTCCCAACTCCAAATTTCCCAAGCACATGTCCGGCAGTTCACCCAAGCCTGTGCCGACCTCTAAGGCGTTTCGACCACGTCCGCGGCGAAATTGGCGGTTGCAAAGTCTCGGCACCGTGCTTCTAATCGGGAAAACTAAAAACTTGGGGAGGTAGCGAGCGTGTCTACAGTCAAATTGACGGTAAACGGCAAGGCGGTCAGCGCTGAAGTCGAAGACCGAACCCTTCTTGTCCAGCTGCTGCGCGATAACCTGAACCTGACCGGGACCCACGTCGGCTGCGACACAAGCCAATGCGGTGCCTGCGTGGTGCATATCGACGGCCAGGCAGTCAAATCCTGCACGGTGCTGGCAGGTCAGGCCAACGGCACCAATGTGGTCACCATCGAGGGCATCTCCCGGGGCGACGAGTTGCATCCGATGCAGGCCGCATTCCGCGACAATCATGGTCTGCAGTGCGGTTACTGCACGCCGGGGATGATCATGTCGGCCATCGATATCGTCAACCGGTACGGCGGTAAACTGGACGAGGACACCGTCCGGCACGAACTGGAAGGCAATCTGTGCCGCTGCACCGGCTACCACAACATCGTCAAATCGGTGCTCGACGCCGCCGGCCGCATGAGTGTTTCGCAAGCCGCCGAATGATCGTTGATCGACAGGGTAGGCCAACTGAAATCCAGCTACAGGCCGCGGTCCGCGCGCTGACATTGTTCGCGTAGATCAAGCGGCAAGACAGGGAGAAATGCGATGGGTGTTGAAGGTATTGGCGCCAGCGTGCTGCGCAAGGAAGACCGTCGGTTCGTTACAGGCAAGGGCCGCTACGTTGACGACATCAAGGTCGTGGGCATGACCCATGCCTATTTCGTCCGCAGCCCGCACGCACACGCCAAGGTCAGCAGCATAGATGCGTCCGAAGCGACGAAAATGCCGGGCGTGGTCGGGGTATTGACCGGCAAAGAGATCGTGGAGGACAAGATCGGCAACCTGATCTGCGGCTGGGCCATTACCTCCAAAGACGGCACGCCGATGAAGATGGGCGCGTGGCCGGCGATGGCGCCGGAGACGGTTCGGTTCGTCGGACAGGCGGTCGCTGTTGTGATCGCAGAGACCAAGAACCAGGCGCGCGACGCGGCTGAAGCCGTGATCGTGAAATACGAGCCCCTCCCGGCCGCCGCGGACATTCGCGCCGCGATCAAGCCCGGCGCGCCGCAGTTGCATCCGGAAGCGGCGGGAAACGTCATCTACGATTGGACCATCGGGGATGAGGCGGCCACCGAGGCGGCGTTCAAGTCGGCTGCCAATGTGGTCTCGCTGGATATCACCAATAACCGGCTGGTACCGAATGCGATGGAGCCCCGCGCCGCTCTGGCGGAATACAATGAAGCCGAGGAGCATTTCACCCTTTATACCACCTCGCAGAACCCCCATGTCGCCCGCCTGGTGCTGTCTGCATTCTACAACATCGCGCAGGAGCACAAGCTTCGGGTAGTGGCGCCCGATGTCGGCGGCGGGTTTGGCTCGAAGATATTCATCTATCCGGAAGAGATGGTCGCTTTGTGGGCGTCCAAGAAGGTGCGTCGGCCGGTGAAGTGGACCGGCGATCGCAGCGAGGCTTTCCTGACGGACGCCCATGGTCGCGATCACCTCACCAAGGCCGAAATGGCGTTCGACGCCAACCACAAGATAACCGGGCTGCGCGTCAAGACGTATGCCAATCTCGGCGCCTACATGTCGCTGTTCTCCTCTTCGGTGCCGACCTATCTCTATGCGACGCTGCTTTCCGGCCAGTACAATATTCCCAATATCTTCGCCGAGGTGATCAGCGTCTACACCAACACCGTTCCGGTTGATGCTTATCGCGGTGCCGGGAGACCGGAAGCCAGCTTCGTTGTCGAACGCCTGGTCGAAACGGCGGCGCGGCAGCTCAAGCTCGATCCCGGCGAGTTGCGGCGCAAGAATTTCATCACAACCTTCCCGCACCAGACGCCGGTGATCATGGCCTATGACATCGGCGATTTCGGTGCCTCGCTGGACGCCGCGGTAAAGGCGATCGACTACGCGGGCTTCCCTGCTCGCAAGGAGAAGGCCAAGCGTGAAGGCAAGCTCCGCGGCATCGGGTTCTCCTGCTACATCGAGGCCTGCGGAATTGCGCCGTCCAAAGCGGTCGGCAGCCTCGGCGCCGGAGTAGGGCTGTGGGAATCCGCCGAAGTGCGGGTCAATCCGGTCGGCACCATCGAAGTCCTCACGGGATCGCATAGTCACGGCCAGGGCCACGAGACCACTTTCTGCCAACTGATCGCCGACCGGCTGGGCGTTCCGATCAGCCAGGTCCAGATTGTTCACGGCGATACCGACAAGGTGCAGTTCGGCATGGGCACTTACGGCTCGCGCTCGGCCGCGGTCGGACTGACAGCGATCCTCAAGGCGATGGAGAAGGTCGAGTCCAAGGCCAAGAAGATCGCGGCGCACCAGCTCGAAGCCTCGGAAAATGACATCGTCATCGAGAATGGCGAGTTCAAAGTCACCGGGACCGACAAGTCGATCGCGTTGCCGATGGTGGCCCTCGCGGCCTACACCGCGCACAACCTGCCCGATGGCATGGAGCCCGGTCTCAAGGAAGGGGCGTTCTACGACCCGACCAACTTCACCTTCCCGGCAGGGGCCTACATCTGCGAGGTGGAAGTCGACTCCGGCACCGGCAAGACCAGCTTTGTCAATTTCGTCGCCGCCGACGATTTCGGCCGGCTGATCAACCCGATGATCGTCGAGGGCCAGGTCCATGGCGGGCTGGCGCAAGGCATCGGACAGGCGCTGCTGGAAGGCGCCGTGTATGACGCCAGCGGGCAACTCGTGACCGCATCCTTCATGGACTACACGATGCCGCGTGCTGACGATTTGCCGTCGTTCAAGCTGAACCACACCACAACGCTGTGCCCGGGTAATCCGCTGGGGGTCAAGGGCTGCGGCGAAGCCGGCGCGATCGGCGCATCCGCCGCCGTCATCAACGCCATCACGGACGCGATCGGCAACAACAAACTCGAAATGCCCGCAACCCCCGACCGGGTGTGGCACGCCATCCATGGCAACGCGTCGCAGTAATTGAACAAGGCTGAGCCTGGCTCGGGTGAGAAACACAACCAGGACAGAGTAAGGAAAACCGTCATGTACCAGACGACCTATCATCGACCCTCCACTGTCGAGGAAGCCGCCGCTCTTTTCGCAAAGGGCTCCGACTCCAAATACCTTGCCGGGGGTCACACTTTGATCCCGGTCATGAAGCTGCGGCTGGCCGCGCCGACCGACGTGATCGACCTTGGAAAGATCAAGGAGCTGGTCGGCATCGAGCTTTCGGCCGATGCACTCACCATCAAGGCTGCGACCACCTATTTCGATATCCTGCGCAGTGCGGACGCAAACAAGGCGATCCCGGCCCTCGTGCATCTCACTTCGGTGCTCGGCGATCCCCAGGTGCGTTATCGCGGGACCATTGGCGGGTCGGTCGCCAACAACGACCCGGCCGCGGATTTCCCCGCGGCGGTGCTGGCGCTGGGCGCAACCGTGAAGACCAACAAGCGCTCGATCGCGGCGGACGACTTCTTCAAGGGCCTGTTCGCAACCGCGCTTAGTGACGGCGAAATCATCACGGCGATCTCCTTTCCGATCCCGGCCAAGGCCGGATATTCCAAGATGCGTAATCCGGCCTCGCGGTTCGCACTGACCGGGGTGTTCGTGGCGAAGACAAAATCGGGTGACGTCCGCGTTGCCGCGACCGGAGCATCCCAGAATGGCGTGATGCGCGTGCCCGCGATCGAGGCGGCACTAAAGGCAAACTGGTCCACCGGCGCAGTCGAAACTGTTGTGGTTCCGGCCAACGGCCTTTTGACCGATGTCCACGGTTCTTCCTTGTATCGGGCCAACCTGATCAAGGTGATGGCCCAACGTGCGGTCATCGCGGCTGCCTGATCTCAGAAGCAGAAGCAAGCGCCCGGCATCTAGCCATCCATGGCGGGCCGCTTGCCAGTCTTCCCGTCGAGCCTGAACAAATTTCATCAACAAGAAACAGCGGCGGGAGCCCATGAAATTCGGCATTTTCTACGAACATCAGCTTCCGCGTCCGTGGAACGAGGGGGACGAAGCGACGCTTTTGCAGGAGGCGCTCGATCAGGTCGAACTCGCCGACAAGCTCGGCATCGACTACGCCTGGGAAGTCGAGCACCATTTTCTCGAAGAGTACTCGCACTCCTCGGCTCCTGAAATATTCCTCGCCGCCTGCTCCCAACGCACCAGGAGAATCCGTCTCGGGCACGGCATCTGCCTGATGCCTCCGAAATACAACCACCCGGCGCGAGTCGCCGAGCGGATCGCCACCCTCGATCTCGTCTCCAACGGCCGCGTGGAGTTCGGCACCGGTGAGAGCGCCTCGCTGATGGAGCTCGGCGGGTTCAACGTCGGTTTTGATCCGATCGAGAAGCGGCGGATGTGGAAAGAGGGTGTCGAGCAATGCACCAACATGATGGTGATGGACCCTTATCCGGGCTTCAAGGGCGAGTTTTTCGAGATGCCGTGCCGCAACGTGGTGCCGAAGCCGCTGCAGAAGCCGCATCCGCCGCTCTGGGTGGCTTGCTCCAACCGCGAGACCATCAAGATGGCAGCGCGATGCGGCATCGGCGCGTTGACCTTTGCTTTCGTCGATCCGCGCGAGGCACGGCAATGGGTGGATGACTACTACCGCATCTTCAAGGAGGAATGCGTGCCGATCGGGCATGCGGTCAACCCCAACGTCGCCATGGTGACCGGGTTTTCGGTGCATCCCGATGAAATGGAATCGCGACGCCGCGGCGAGGACGGTTTGCGCTTCTTCCGTTACGGCCTGGCGCACCATTACATCTTCGGCGAGCACAAGCCCGGACGCACCGACATCTGGGCCAATTTCGAGAAGGCGCGACACGCTTTGCCGGCAGCCGGCGCCGATCACGGCATCGGCACGCCGGACCAGTTGCGTGAACATCTGAGGCACTTCGAGCAATCCGGCGTCGATCAAACCGTGTTCATCCAGCAGGGCGGACGCAACCGGCACACCCACATCTGCGAGGCGCTGGAGCTGTTCGCGAGCGAAGTGATGCCTGAATTCCGTGCGCGCGAGATCGAGCGGGAGAAGAAGAAGCAGCTGGAACTCGCGCCTTACATTGAAAAGGCGATGGCGCGCAAACAGGCCATGGAAGCAATGCGCGACGATGAAATTCCGATTTACGTCGCGCTCGGACGCAAGATCGCGGACGAAGGCACCGGAAGCGAACGACAGAAGCAGAACGCCTTGCTTTGGGCCGACGCCGCCAAGGTGACGCTCAGCGATCCCTTGCGGCACGATCCCAAAGCACCCGCCAAGCAATAAGGGATTTTTGACGTGACCGACACCATGACCGCTTCCGACACCAAGGCTTCCTCGCAACAGGCGAGCGGACCACTTGCTGGCGTTCGCATCGTAGAATTCGCCGGGATCGGCCCCGGTCCGTTCGCCTGTATGCTGCTGGCGGATATGGGCGCGGATGTGGTCACGCTCGATCGCCTTGGCGCCAGCAAGAGTCTCAAATCCGTCGCAGGGCGCGGCCGCAAGGTCGTCGAAATCGACTTGAAGGCTAAGGCCTCGATCGCGCAGGTGCTCGATTTGCTGAGTCACGCCGATGCGCTGATCGAAGGCTTTCGCCCCGGTGTGATGGAGCGCCTCGGACTGGGGCCGGACGTGGTGCAGGCGCACAACCCGAGTCTGGTCTATGGCCGCATGACCGGTTGGGGGCAGCAAGGCCCGCTCGCGCAGGCCGCGGGCCACGACATCAACTATATCTCCGTGACCGGCGCGCTCGCCGCAATCGGCCCAAAGGAAAGGCCGGTGCCGCCGCTCAATCTGGTCGGCGATTTCGGCGGCGGCGCGCTTTACCTCGTGGTTGGCGTGCTCGCAGCCCTTCTCGAAGCCAGGAAATCCGGCAAGGGTCAGGTGGTGGATGCGGCCATGTGCGATGGCGCGGCGTCGCTGATGTCGATGTTCTTCGACATGACGGCGATGGGCCGTTGGACCGAGGGCCGCGACAGCAATTTCCTCGATGGCGGCGCGCACTTCTATGGAGTTTACGAATGCGCCTGCGGCAACTTCATCTCGATCGGCTCGATCGAGCCGCAGTTCTATGCCCTGCTGCGGGAATTGGCGGGACTGACGGACGCAAGCTTCGATGCGCAGATGGACCGAAAGGCCTGGCCCGGCCTCAAACAGAAGCTGGTCGAAGTCTTCAAGACCAAGACGCGCGACCAATGGTGCGCGATCATGGAAGGCACTGACGTGTGCTTCGCGCCGGTCCTGACCATGGCGGAAGCGCCGCTGCATCCGCACATGGCGGCGCGCAGCATCTTTGTCAGCCGTCACGGGGTTACGCAGCCCGCGCCGGCGCCGCGATTTTCCCGAACGCCGTCCGCAATACGCGAACCCGCCGCCGCTGACATCAACGAACTCACGGCGGCGTGGAAACGGCAATCCTGAGCCTCCCTTGAAAATGTGAGACAAGCCATGGCGCTGCAACTTCGGCCCAACTGCGAATATTGCGACAGGGATCTTCCGCCTGATTCCGCGGATGCACGGATTTGCACGTATGAGTGCACGTTCTGTAGCGATTGCGTCGAGAACAAGCTTTACGATGTCTGCCCGAACTGCGGCGGCGGTTTCGCGCCGCGGCCGATCCGGCCGGCAAAGGAGTGGCGTCCTGGATTGTCGTTGGAAAAGCGACCCCCTTCCGACAAGCGCGTGCATCTGTCCTACAGCGTCGACGACATTGCCGCGCACTCCGCGCGGATCAGGAACATTCAGCCACGGGAACGCTGATCCGCCGTTCGATTCGCCGCCGGCACAATGGTGCCTTCGACTTCGCCGAAGCCGACGCGATAATCTCCGCCGTCGCACCAGCCGCGAAAGGTCAGCGTATCGCCGTCCTCGAGGAACGTCCGGGTGATGCCCCCGGTCAATTCAAGTGGTTCGGTCCCATTCCAGGATATCTCGAGAAGGCTGCCGCGCTCCTGCTTGTTCGGCCCACTGATGGTGCCGCTGCCCAGGAGATCGCCGGCATTCATTGCGCATCCGCTTGAGGCGTGGTGCACGAGTTGCTGCACCGATGACCAGTACATGTGCTTGAAGTTGGTCCGGCAGATGCGTACCGACCCACCCATCTCAGCCGCCCGCAACGCGACGTCGAGCTGCAAGTCGTAATTGTTCGGCCGCTGTTGCTGCAAGTACGGGAGCGGTGTCGGATCCTGCCTGGGTCCGTGGAGCCGGAAGGGCTCCAGCGCCTCGCGCGTGACCACCCAGGGACTGATCGAGGTCGCAAACGCTTTCGCCTGGAAAGGTCCGAGCGGCACATATTCCCACTGCTGAATATCGCGCGCGCTCCAGTCATTCAGAAGCACAAAACCGAAGATCATCGCTTCGGCCTCGGCTTCGCTGAGCATCTCGCCCATCACAGACGGCTGACCGATCACCACGCCCATCTCCAACTCGAAATCAAGCCGCCTGCAAGGACCGAAGCTCGGGGATTCCGCACTGGGTGGCTTCAGCTGGCCTTGCGGCCGGCGTACCTCGGTGCCGGACACCACGACGGTGGAAGCGCGACCGTTATAGGCGATCGGCATATGCAGCCAGTTCGGCTGCAACGCATTATCATTGCCGCGGAACATGATCCCTACATTGGTGGCGTGTTCGCGCGATGAGTAGAAGTCGGTATAGCCGGCGACCGCGATCGGCAGATGCAGGGTCGCCTGCGACATCGGCACCAGCACGCGATCGCGTAAACCATTGTCGTCCCTCAGCTGCGGATTATCATCTCGCAGCAGTTCGCTGATCCGGGCGCGGACACGCGACCAGACCTCCGGTCCCAATGCCATGAAGGCGTTGATCGAGCAATTTGCGAACACGTTTGCGGCCGGCGGCACATCGATCAATCCCTCGCTGTCGAGTACCGCGAGGTCGAGAATGCTATCGCCGATAGCGACGCCCACGCGCGCACTCTTCGTCGCCGTCGAAAACACACCATAAGGCAGGTTTTGCATCGGGAAATCCGACTCGGCGTCGACGGCGAGGAAAGAGCGCAGCGCGGGATCGTTGGGGTGGGTCACCGGGTTCGTTCCTTCTTGCAGTATGATGCACGCTGCAACGTTCGCTACGGCCTGTTCGGATCGAACCGTTTTTCGAGTCCTTTCCAGCAATCGGCGTAATCATCCTGCAGCGTCGAGGACTTCGCTGCGTGCGCGGTGATGCGCTGCGGGTAGCGGGTTTCAAACATGAACGCCATCGTGCCGGTCAGCTTGACCGGCTTCAATTCCGAATTGCTGGCGTGGTCGAATGCCTCGCGGTCCGGCCCGTGTGGCAGCATCATGTTGTGCAAGCTCATGCCACCCGGCGTGAAGCCTTGCGGCTTGGCGTCATAGACACCGTAGATCAGCCCCATGAACTCGGACATGATGTTCATGTGATACCAGGGCGGTCGGAAAGTGTTTTCGGCCACCGCCCAGCGCTCAGGGAAAATCACGAAGTCGATGTTAGCCGTTCCCGCGGTTTCCGATGGTGATGTCAGCACCGTGAAGATCGACGGATCGGGATGGTCAAATCCGATCGCGCCGATAGGCGAGAACACCCGCAGATCGTATTTGTAGGGCGCGTAATTGCCATGCCAAGCCACCACGTCGATCGGCGAATGCGGCAGCGTGGTTGAAAACAACGAGCCGCCCCATTTCACAAACAGTTCGCTCGGCGTGTCCTTGTCTTCATAAGCTGCGACGGGGGTCAGGAAATCGCGCGCATTGGCCAGACAGTTGGCGCCGATCGGGCCGCGCTCCGGCAAGGTGAAGGCCCCACCATAATTCTCGCACAGGTAGCCGCGCGCCGGACCGCCTGCGATCTCGACCCTGAACTTCACGCCGCGCGGAATCACGGCGATTTCGCCGGGCTCGGCATCGATCCGGCCGAACTCGGTGACGAAACGCAGATTGCCCTGCTGCGGTACGAACATCATCTCGCCATCGGCATTGTAGAAATGCTGATCGACCATCGATTTGGTGATGAGATAGACGTGTGCGGCCATGCCGGCCTGGGTGTTGGCGTCGCCCGCCGTGGTCATCGTCTGCACGCCCTGCAGGAAGGTCATATCCGCCTTCGGTATCGGCGTCGGGTCCCATCGCAATTGCGAGATCGTTAGCTCATGCTCGTGGCACGGCGCGGTACGCCACAGCCCGGCATCCACTTTCGCGAACCGCCCGGAGTGCTTGACCGAAGGCCGGATCCTATACAGCCATGAGCGTTCATTGCTGCCGCGCGGCGCGGTGAACGGAGAACCCGAGAGCTGCTCGGCATAGAGCCCGTAAGCACAGCGCTGCGGCGAATTGCGCCCAATCGGGAGTGCGCCCGGCAGCGCCTCGGTTTCAAAGCTGTTGCCGAATCCGGACATATAGCCCGGCGTGATGCTGACCTTGCTCGGGCTGATCACGTCAGGTGAGGTGTTGATGTTCATCGTCATCCTCCTTGCAAGGCGGTCCACATTTCGCGGTCGCGTTCGGCGGTCCAGATCACAGGGTCGTCAATTCCTGATGCTTCATCGAAGGCGCGCGAGACGTTGAAGGGAAGGCAGTGTTCGTAGATCGCGAAACTTGAAAATTTCGGGTCCATCACCTCGCGGGTTGCCGCCATTGTCTCCTTGAGATTGCGTCCTCTGGCCACGGCGGTTTCCGCGGCGCCATAAAGCGTGGTGACGAAATCGCGCGTCATCGCGATGGCGTCCCGGCCGGTCGCCAGACCCTTGAGGGCATCGCCGCGCCCAGGAGCGATTGCCTTCGGATTGAAGGCGCGGATTTCATTCAATGTCGATGGCCATTCCCGCAGGTGCGCATCGCCACAGTAGCAAGCCGAGTGGTACTCGATCAGATCGCCTGAAAACATCACCCCGGCATCCGGTACCCAGGCAACGATATCGCCCGAAGTATGCCCGGCGCCGAGTTGCATCAAGCGCACCTCGCGCTTGCCGAGATAAATCGACATCTCGCCTTCAAAGGTCAGCGTCGGCCAGGTCAGGCCCGGAATACTCTGGGCATCCTGGAACAGGCGCGGGAAGCGCCCGTACTCGGAATCCCAATCCTGTTGACCGCGCTCTTCGATCAGGCGGTAGGTTTCCTCCGACGCCACGATGCCTTGCGCCTTGTAGGCGGACGCGCCAAGCACCCGCACCGCGTGATAGTGCGACAACACCACGTATTTGATCGGGCGGTCGGTCACGCTGCGGACGCGGTCGATGACCTTACTCGCCATCGCCGGAGTGGCCTGGGCGTCAAAAACGATGCAGCCATCCTCGCCGACGATGACAGCGGAGTTGGGATCTCCCTCCGCGGTGAACGCATAGAGGTCGGTCCCGATCTCGGAGAACGTGACTTTTTTCTCCGAGAGGTCGGTGGTGGATGCGAAACCCTTGGCCATCAATCCGGTTCCTTGCGGTTATTGTTGCTGTTGCTGTTGTTGCTGCTGCGGCTGCTGTTGTTGCTGCTGCGGCTGCTGGCTGGTCCCAGCGGTTCGCTTGGCCAGCGCCAGCGCCTGCTGGAGCACGTCGATATCGCCGATGTGATTGGCCAGGATCAGAACCAGCGCCGCGTCGAGTGCCGCGCTTTGCTCGTCGGTCAAACCGCGATGCTGCTCCACGATGACGCGAAAAGCGTCGTCAGGTTTGGCGAAATTCGAGCTTGTGGACAGTTTCATGGCGCCCTCAATTCATCCCAGCCGCCCGCGCCACCGCAGCCTCGAGTGCGGATCGTGTCGGATGCCGGAACCGCGCCGCTATGTAGCCGTCCGGTCGCAACAGATAGGTGGCTGCAGGCGCGGCATCGAAACGTTCGCTGGCCATTCCACCCATATCGGATGAGCCATTGCCGATTGGAACGCGGATCACCTCAACGTCCTCAGGAGCATCCACCCTCCCGCCATCGGAAAAATCGAGCAGGGTGAAGCCTAAACCCGACCGGATGAAAGCCTCGGTCAGGTACTGAATGCTCTCATCCCGCCCCCCAATCGGGGCGTCCGGCATGGAAGCCCCGGGCGGCGGCCCACCGTGCCAGACATCGCAATCGGCGCTGCAAAGCGGTGAGTCATAAACCGACGGAATGGACAGCCTCCCGGCGTTGATCATGCGCTTTGCAAACTCCGTCTCGCTCGCGAGCGTCAGCACGGCGGCCCGCAACCGCGCCTCCTGTCGCGAGCTTGGCGCCATGAAGTCCGTCGAGCGGGTCGACTCGCGGATGTTTTCGTCCGCTGCCGCGCTGCGCTCGGTATGATAGCTGTCGAGCAACGTTTCCGGTGATTGTCGCCTGAGAACGCGATCGAGCTTCCAGGCCAGGTTCTCGGCGTCCTCCAGTCCGGAGTTGGCACCCCTCGCCCCGAACGGCGACACCTGATGCGCCGCATCGCCGGCGAACATCACGCGTCCATGGGTGAATTTGCTCATCCGGCGGCACTGGAATTTGTAGAGCGAAATCCATTCAAAATCGAAATTCTCGTGCCCGAGCATTCGCGCGATCCGGGGTCTCACATTTTCCGGCCGTTTCTCCACAATAGGGTCCGCGTCCGGATGGAGTTGGAGATCGATCCGCCAGATATCGTCCGGCTGCTTGTGCAGCAACGCGGAGCGCCCGGCGTGAAACGGCGGATCGAACCAGAACCAGCGCTCGGTCGGAAACTCCGCGGTCATCTTCACGTCGGCGATCAGGAACTGGTCCTCAAACACTTTTCCGGTGAATTCCGCACCCACCATCTGCCGCAACGACGAACGCGCCCCATCACAAGCGACCACGTAGCTCGCTCGCATCCGAAACGGACCATCCGGCGTCTCGACGGTTAGTATGACGGCATTGTTACGCTGTTCCAGGCCGATCACCTTGTTGCGCCAACGCAGGTTGATCGCGGGAAGGTCGCGCACGCGGTCGATGAGATAGGCTTCCGCGTAGAACTGCTGGAGATTGATGAACGCCGGCCGCTTGTGTCCCTGCTCAGGCAACAGGTTGAACTGATAGATCTGCGATGGTCCATGAAAAATCCGACCGACGTTCCAGACCACGCCCTTGTCGACCATGCGATCGCCGACCCCGAGCCGGTCCCAATACTCCAGCGAGCGCTTGGAAAAGCAGATCGCGCGTGATCCCTCGCCGATCCGGTCGGCGTCATCCAGCAGCACGACAGATTGGCCGCGCTGCGCCATGTCGATGGCGAAGGACAATCCAACCGGCCCCGCGCCAACGACCACGACGGGATGCTCAGCCATGTCGGCTTCCGTCCGGTCCTGATCAGTGTGGCGTAGATAGCCGAACGGCGTCTGGGACTGCATCATGCGCTCAGGTTGTTCTGGCAAAGAGCCTTCATCATCGCTAGATAGTCGCACCTGCAACTATCTAGCGCCCCGGCCCTCGGCGTCAACTCAAATTGGAGCGATTTGTGCCAAAATCCCTTTGCAACGAAGCTGGTAACGGATCGCGCGAGGAACACCCGTCCAATAAAGCCACCCTGGACCTGTTCAAGTTCGCGCCGTTCCGGCTGAACAGGCTGGCCGCGGAGGTCTCTTCGGCGCTTTCCAGTGAGTACCGAGAGCGATACGGGCTCGACATTCCGGAATGGCGGGTGCTGGCAACGCTCGGCTTCCGAAACGAAGCGTGCAGCGCGCAATATATCGCGCATTGCACCCGAACCCACAAATCCACCATCAGCCGTGCCGTGACCGCGCTGATGGACCGCCAACTTGTGGAACGCGTCGAGAATGCGGACGATCGCCGCGCATTCCAGTTGCGGCTGACGCGGAAGGGGACGGCGCTGTACCAGAAACTCATTCCTCGCCTGTTGCGAAGGGAGCAGGAGATCCTGTCCTGCCTTTCCGAACAGGACCGCAGAAATTTCGCACGCGTGCTTGGGAAGATCGAGCAGAGCCTCGGCCTGGTTCAATCCAGCAAGGAAGCGGGCAAGGCGGGCGAATATTGAAGGCTTTTTGAGCGCGAAGAAATTCTTCCCATTGGTCAACATTGCGAGTGCTCGCTGCGGAACGCATTAGCGTCATTGCGAGTGCAGCGAAGCAATCCATGGCACGTCCGCAAGAAAGGTGGATTGCTTCGCTGCGCTCGCAATGACGGTGTGGCGATGGCACCCCAGTGTCGTCATTCCGGGATGCGCCGCTTGGGCGCAGGCCCGGAATCCATAACCACGGACGGGGGTTATGGATTCCGGGCTCGATGCTGCGCATCGCCCCGGAATGACGGGTAGAGCTGGCTCGGTCGCCGGCACGCCGTACTAAAACGTGCGGCGTTTGTCGCCGGTATTGCAATCGATGTCGTCCCTGCGAAAGCAGGGACCCATACGCCGTGTCGCTGGTTGGGAGAGACGCTGTTCGATGACTTCCTCGCAAACTACGCCCTGTGGGTATGGGTCCCGCATCGCGCTTCGCTTGTGCGGGACGACGGCGGTGGGTTTGGGTTGCAAACGCCACGTCAGTCGCGAATGCGTCGTCATTGCGAGCGCAGCGAAGCAATCCATGGCACATCCGCGACGTAGCTGGATTGCTTCGCTGCGCTCGCAATGACGGGTTTGGCCCGCAGGGAAAACACACACAGCTGTCATTCCCCGATGTGCAATTGCACATCGGGGATGCGCCGCTTGGCGCAGGCCCGGAATCCATAACCACGGACGGGGGTTATGGATTCCGGGCTCGATGCTGCGCATCGCCCCGGAATGAAGGCTGTGGATTGGTTTGCTGTTTGCGGTGACCGGCGCATGTGAGTCCGCGATCTCGCGGCGCGGATGCGCCCGAGTTGTGCGTGTTGGCTCCGCCCAATGAAGGGCGTGGGGAATGCCGGGTGTTTGATGATGCACCCGCAGTCTCGCGTGCTAAAGTTTGTAGAGAGCACACGAGGTCGTCACCACAGGCTCACCGGACTGACCCGGCATTCCCGCACGCAATGGTTTTAACGGTTTCCTTCGTGATCTCCTCGGTGA
>JBJMTO010000077.1:0-19178 GCA_045811665.1 Bradyrhizobium sp. | reverse complement strand
CACATTACCGAATTGCCCGGTGGACGTTCGGTTCTAGTCAAGTTCTTCCCGTCCCCGAATGGGGGCTCGGTGTCGATTCACGAAGATTGCAGCGAGCGGCGGACGCTTTCAAAGCAATTCGCGTCGACGAAGCAGTTCCTGGAATCGGTGCTCGACAATGTGCCGGTCTGCGTCACCGCCAAGAGCATCGATGACGGGCGTTATATCTTCGCCAACCGCGCGTTCGAACGCTTCTCCCGCATTTCGCGGGACAAGATAGTGGGCAAGCGGGCGGATGAGATTTTCCTGCCCGATATGACGGCCAGCATTGAAGCGGCGGACAAGGCGGCCCTCAACTCAGCCAACGGTCAATTCCGCAACGAACTTGTGGTCGAGCGCGGCGCCGACAAGCGGATTCTCTCCAGCATCCGCGTCCTCGCCCGCAATGAAAAGGACGAGCCGGAATTCCTGATGTCCTTGTTCGATGACGTCACCGAACGCCGTTCGCTTTCCGAGGAACTGGAGAGCACCAAGAAGTTTCTCGAGTTGGTGGTCGATAATATTCCCGTCTCCCTGATCGTCGAGAGCGTCAAGGACGGACGGTACCTGCTCGCCAACCGCAGCGCCGAGACCATCCTTAATCGCCGGCGCGAAGATGCTACCGGGCTGACAGCCAGCGACATTTTCAATCCCAGGGAAGCCAAGCTGATCACCGCGCGTGACGAGGCGGCGATCAAGAAACGCGGCCTGCTCGTTGAGGAGCATCCGATCAGCACCAAAGACGGCTTGCGGCTATTCCTGACGCGCCGCATGACGGTGCTGGATGAAGCGGGAGAGCCGCAGTATTTAATCAAGACCCACGAGGATGTGACTGACCGCCGCCAGACCGAATCCCGCATGGCGCACATGGCGTATCACGACGGCCTGACCGACTTGCCGAACCGTGCCGCGTTCCTGCAGGCGCTCGCGCAGATGATCGAGGCGTGCGAAGGGACTGACGAGGAATTCGCCGTCTTGTCCATGGACCTCGATGGTTTAAAGGAGGTCAATGACGTGTTCGGTCACGCGACCGGGGACAAGCTGCTGATCGAAGTGGCACGTCGAATTCAAACCTCTGCGCGCGGCGGGGTCGTGGCCCGGCTCTCGGGTGACGAGTTCGGGTTGATCATCGATGGCAAGCAACCCGCCGCCGGTATGCTGCTGGCAGAGCAGCTCGCCCAGGTGGTGGCGACTGAATTCCTGATCGACGGAAAATCGGTCCGTGCCGGCGTCACAACGGGGATATCGGTATTTCCGCGCAACGGCGCCGACGCAGCCTCGCTGCTGGCCAATGCGGGCGCGGCCTTGTTCCGCGCCAAGGCGAAGTCGCGCGGCTCGATCAGCATCTATGAACCCGAGATGGACCGTCAGATTCGGGATCGCCGCGTACTGCATCAGGATCTGTCGCTCGCGATCAAGAACGGCGAGCTCTCGTTGCATTATCAACCGCAGGCCAAGTCGCGCGCTACGCTCGCATCCAGCGAAATCATCGGGTTCGAGGCGCTGGCGCGCTGGCTACATCCGGTGCGCGGTTTCGTTCCTCCGAGCGATTTCATTCCGCTTGCGGAAGAAAGCGGCCTGATCGTCGCGATGGGCGAATGGATCCTGCGTGAGGCCTGCCGCGAGGCGGCCTCCTGGCCGCTGCCGCTGCAGATCGCCGTCAACCTTTCACCGGCGCAGTTCATGCACGGCGATGTCGTCAGTCTCGTGCATTCGATCCTGCTCGAGACCGGACTCGCGCCGGGCCGGCTCGAACTGGAGATCACCGAGGGCGTGTTGATCGAGGATTTCGATCGTGGCCTCGCGTTGTTGCGGCGGCTTAAGGCGCTTGGCGTTCGGATATCCATGGACGACTTCGGTAGCGGCTATTCCTCCCTGAGCTATTTGCAGGCGTTTCCGTTCGACAAGATCAAGATCGACCGCGCGTTCGTCATCAATCTCGGACGCAACCCGCAGTCGGCCGCGATCATCAGGGCCGTCATTGGTCTCGGCCACGGGCTCGAAATGTCCATCGTAGCGGAGGGTGTGGAAACCCAGGAGCAGCTGGCATTTTTGGCCGACGTCGGCTGCGACGCGGTGCAGGGATATTTCCTGGGCAAACCTTTGCCGATCGGAAACTACGACGCGCTGGTCGGGCGCAGTGGTGGCAACAGCATGGAGCCCGCGCGCAAGACCGGCTAAACGGTAGCGCATGGCGGACTACGACCTTGCGATTATCGGGGGCGGCCTGAACGGCGTCAGCGTTGCGCGCGATGCCGCCGGCCGCGGCCTGCGTGTGGTTCTGCTGGAACAAGGCGATCTCGGCTCGGCAGCCTCGTCGGCCTCGCCGCGGCTTATCCACGGCGATATGGCCTTGCTGGAGCAGCGCTCCTTCCTGCGGTTGCACACTGCCTTGGACGAGCGCAACACCTGGCTGCGCACCGCGCCGCACCTGATACGGCCCATGCGCTTTGCGATTCCCGCCCATGTCGACGAGCGCCCGCTCTGGCTGTTGCGCTCCGGGCTGTGGCTCTACGACCTGCTCGGCTCGGCCGGTGGTCTCCCCGGCTCGTCGATAATCGACATCACGCATCATCCGATCGGCAATGCGTTGAAGCGTCCCTTCGGCACCGCCTTCGAGTACTCCGACTGCATCGTCGACGACTCGCGATTGGTGATCGCGATTGCGCTCGATGCAGCCGAGCGAGGCGCCGCCATCCGAACCGGCGCGCGCTGCGTTCGCGCCGACCGCCTCGATGTGTGGCGGCTGGCGGTGCTGGATCGCGGCCATCGGCGAGTGATCACGGCACGGGCGTTGGCCAACGCAAGCGGGGCATGGACTGCATCGGTTGCGGAAACCGTGCTGCGGATGCCGCCGCCTCGGGCCGCCGCATTTCAGTTCAGTCAGATCGTCGTTCCGCGCCTGTTCGATACCGACAACATCTACGTGTTCCAGAACACCGATCGACGGCTGATTTTCGCAAGCCCTTATGAACGGGACTTCACGCTGGTCGGCACGGTCGTGCATGGGTTCAAGGGAGACCCCGCGGCGGTGTCGGTGCCCGCCGCCGACATCGCCTATCTCTGCGAGGCAGCCAACCGGTATTTTCGCCAGCGGATCGATCCATCGGACGTGGTCAGGACCGTGTCCGGCGCAAACCTCGCGCTTCATTCCCGGATCAGAGGCAGCGCGCGCGATGGGGCGATAACCTTCGATGGCAGGCGAGGCAAGGCACCCTTGTTGACGATGTTCGGCGGCGATCTCACCGGCGCTAGATTGCGCGCCGAGCGGGCGGTCTCGAAGCTGCCGGCTTCTTATCCTATGTCGCCACGCTGGACCGCGAACACGCCGCTTCCGGGAAGCGATCTTGCCTGGTCGGGTTTCGAGGCGGAGGTGGACCGCGCGCGCGAGCGTTGGCGGTTTCTCAGCGAGGCGGAAGCTCAGCGCCTGTTGGGCGCCTATGGCTCGCGCGTTGCGGCCGTGCTCGGCGAGCCAAAAAGCCGGGCCGAACTTGGCCCGGCTTTCGGGCCGGAACTGACCGGCGCGGAGGTTCGATATCTGATGGCAACCGAATGGGCGCGGTTTCCGGAGGATGTGCTGTGGCGCCGCTCCAAGCTCGGCCTGACGATGACGAGCGCCGACCGTGAGGCCTTGGTCGCGTTCATGGCCAATGCTCAATCCGAATCGGCCAGACCAAACTGACAAGAACCGGTGAGCATCAGCACTAGCTGCACCGCTTGTACCGCTTTGCGTCTTGAGCGAATGCCCATCCGCCGCTAGCGTGCGGCCACGATCGCGTCGGCGAGGAATATGGTCGAGGATTTGGCAGAACCGCAACAGGGTGCGCCTTTGCTGCTGCGCATCGAGGCGGTGGTAAGGAAATTCGGGGCGTTCCGGGCCGTTGACGGGCTGTCGCTGGACATCCACGCCGGTGAGTTCTTCGCCCTTCTCGGCCCCAGCGGCTGCGGCAAGACCACGTTGTTGCGGATGCTCGCCGGATTCGAGACGCCGGATGAAGGCCGGATCCTGCTTGACGGCAAGGACATCGCGCAGATGCTGCCGCACCAGCGGCCCGTCAACATGATGTTCCAGAATTATGCGCTGTTTCCGCACCTCACCGTGAGCGACAACATCGCCTTCGGCTTGAAGCGCATGGGGATGCCGCGTCCGCAGATCGAGATGCGCGTTGCCGAGATGCTGACGCTGCTGAAGCTCGATGGGCTGCAGGCGCGCAAGCCCGATCAGCTCTCCGGCGGCCAGAAGCAGCGCGTGGCGCTGGCGCGCGCGCTGGCGCGGCGTCCGAGGCTGCTGCTGCTCGACGAGCCGCTCGCCGCGCTGGACAAGAAATTGCGCGAAAGTACGCAGTTGGAATTGATGGAGCTGCAGCGCCGGCTGGGCATGACATTCGTCATCGTCACCCACGACCAGGAAGAGGCGATGACGGTCGCTGACCGGATCGGCGTCATGGACGCCGGCCGTCTCGAGCAGGTCGCGACTCCCAGGCAGCTTTACGAGGAGCCCGCGTCGCGCTGGGTGGCGGAGTTCGTTGGCGACATCAATATCTTCGAAGGGCAGCCGGGATCGCGCGAAGCCAGCCGGCTGATCGTTTCGACAAGGGATGCGGGCGCCATCGCAGTCGCGCAACCCGCGCAGCCGGTTACCAGGAGCACCGTCTGCGTCGCGATCCGCCCCGAAAAGGTGAAGCTGTCGCGGCGCGGGCCGGTGTCCGACATGGTCAACGCCCACTCCATCAATCGGCTCGAAGGCGTCGTGACCGATGTCAGCTATCTCGGCGGCGTCACCAGCTACAAGGTGAAGCTCGATAGCGGGGCGATATTGCGCTCGTCCATGGCCAACACCGCGCGCATCGATATCGATTCCTACCATGCGAGCCAGCGGGTGGTGGCATGGTTCACGCCTGACGATTGCGTGGTGCTGGAGCAATGACCGCGCGGCGCATCTTCACCCGCCCGGCGCGGTTGGCGGTCATCATACCTTATGCCTGGATGCTGTTGTTCTTTCTGGTGCCCTTTGCGTTCGTATTGAAGATAAGCCTGTCGCAACCCGCGATCGCGCAGCCGCCATATTCGCCGGTGTTCGATCTCGCGCAGGGGCTTGCAACGCTCAAGGCAGCCGCTGAGCTGTCGCTGGACAATTTCAGGCTGCTGCTCACCGATAGCCTTTACATCTTCTCCTATCTGCGCAGCGTTGCCGTTGCCGCCCTGTCGACATCGATCCTGCTGCTGATCGGCTACCCCGTCGCCTACGGCATGGCGAGGTTACCGCAGCGATGGCAGGCAGTGGCGATGATGCTGGTCATCGTTCCGTTCTGGACCTCGTTCCTGATCCGCGTATACGCCTGGATCAACATCCTGCAGCATGACGGGCTCCTGAACAAAATGTTGCTGGCGCTGCATGTGATTTCGCAGCCGATGGTGTGGCTCTCAACCGATGCCGCGATGTATCTCGGCATGGTCTATTCTTATTTACCGTTCATGATCCTGCCGCTGTATGCGAGCCTCGCCAAGATGGACTCCGCGCTGCTGGAAGCCGCAGCCGACCTCGGCGCTTCGCGGCTGCAGACATTCTGGCTAGTGACCTTTCCGTTGTCATTGCCCGGAGCGATCGCCGGCGTCTTGCTTTGCTTCATTCCGATCGTCGGCGAATTCGTCGTACCTGATCTGCTGGCCGGCTCGGATTCGCTGATGATCGGGCAGACGCTGTGGCTGGAGTTCTTTTCGAACAAGGACTGGCCGGTGGCGTCCGCCGCCGCGGTGGTGTTGCTGCTGGTGCTGGTCGTTCCGCTCGTATTCTATGATCGCTTGCAGCGTCGCCAGTTGGAGGCGGCGCGATGAGGGCGCGTGCGCGCGACAGCCTGTCGCCGTTCAACGCGGTCTCGCTCGCGCTGGGTCTTGCGTTCCTGTATCTGCCGATCGTGATCCTCGTGATTTATTCGTTCAACGCCTCGCGGCTGGTGACGGTATGGGGCGGGTGGTCGCTGCGCTGGTACGGCGAGTTCTTTCAAGATCGCGCCATGATCGAGGCCGCGCTCATGAGCTTCCGGGTGGCGGCGACTTCCGCCACCATCGCGACCTTGCTCGGCACGCTGGCCGCCGTGGCGCTCTCGCGCGGCGAACGCTTCAGCGGGCGGACGCTGTTTTCCGGGATGCTGTATGCGCCGCTGGTGATGCCGGAGATCATCACCGGGTTGTCGTTGCTGCTGCTGTTCGTCGCCATCGAGGCCGAACGCGGTTTCTGGACCGTGACCATCGCCCACACCACGCTCACCATGTGCTTCGTCACTGTCGTGGTGCAGTCGCGGCTCGGTGCGCTCGACCGCAGCCTGGAGGAAGCGGCAATGGACCTCGGTTGCGGACCCGCGCAGGCCTTTGTCGCGGTGACGCTGCCGCTGATCCTGCCCGCGATCGCCGCCGGCTGGATGCTGGCGTTCACGCTGTCGCTCGACGATCTCGTGATCGCGAGCTTCACCACGGGCCCGGGGTCGGCGACGTTGCCCATCCGAATCTATTCCGAGGTCCGGCTTGGCGTTAAGCCGGAGATCAACGCCATCTGCACCCTGGTGATCGCGCTGATCGCCATTGTCGTGGTGCTCGCCTCGCTGGCGTCGAAACTGTCGAGCGCGCGCCGCGACAGCGCCGCGCCATTATAGGTTTCTTCCTGCATCACGATTTCACCGCGCCCGCCGTCAGCCCGCCCACCATGTAACGCTTGAAGGCGTAGTAGATCGCGGCCGGCGGCAGCGCGTAAATAAAGCCGGTGGTCATCAGCAGCTCCCACGGCGAATCGTCGGCCGCGAGGAAGTTGCCGAGCGCGACGGGGAGGGTGATGTCGGTGTCCTTGGAGAGAAGCAAAAACGCGTAAAGATATTCGTTCCACGCCAGCAGCAGCGCGTAGGTGCCGATCGCTACCAGCGAGGGCATCATCAACGGCACGTACACCAGCCGAAACAATTGGAGCGTCGTCGCGCCGTCCATGATCGCGGCCTCGTCGAGTTCGACCGGCAACTTGTCGGACGCCTGCTTCAGCACCCAAATCGCGTAAGGCGAGGAGATCGTCACCATCGCCAGAATCAGCGCCCAATGATTGTTGAGCAGCCCGTAGGTGCCCATGGTGCGGTACATCGGCACTGCCAGGAACGCGGCCGGAATGAAGTAGGTAAACAGCGCGAGGTTCATCACCCAGCGCCCACCCGGCACGCGCAGCCGCGAGATCGCGAACGCGGCGGCTGTGGCGATCAACAGCGTCAAGGCGCCGACGGCCACCGCGATAACCGTGGAATTCCAGAGCTGCAGCCAGAAGTGACTAAGGAAGTAATGTTTTTCGCCGAACACGATGGCGAAATTGTTCAGGGTCGGGTGGTCGGGCCAGAGCTTGCCGGCAAAGGCGTCTTCCTTGGGCGAGATCGCGAACAGGAACATGTGGTAGATCGGCAGCAGCGTCCAGATCAGCACGGGAATGCCGATCAGCAGCAGCCGCGCTTCGATGCCGACTTCGCGCAAGGTGGGAAGCTTCATCGCGACAACCGCTTCATCATGAAATAGACCAGGGGCAGCACGAACGGCAGCGCGCATACGATCGCCGCCATCGACAGATCGAGCTGGTCGAGCCGCAGATAGCGGATGCCAAGCGTCGCGAGCACATGCGTCAGGTCGGCGGGGCCGCCGCCGGTGAGCAGATAGACGCTGTTGAAATCACCGAGCGTCCAGATCATGGAGAGCAGCGTGCAGGTCAGATACAGCGTCCGCACCGAGGGCCAGGTGATGAAACGGAATTTCTGCCACCAGCTCGCGCCGTCCACATCGGCCGCTTCGAACTGGTCCTGCGAGATCGCAAGCCGCCCGGTCATCAGGATCAGCGTCCAGAACGGCAGCGATTTCCAGATGTGCACCAGGATGGCCATCGATAACGCAAGGGCAGGGTCGTTCAGCCAGTTCGGACCGTCGTCGCCGCTGAACTTGAAGATCAGGTGATTGATCACGCCCCATTCGGGGTTGAGCATGAAGCGCAGTGACAGGATGGTCGGGATCGACGGCACCGCCCATGGCAGGATGAACAGCACCGACAGCCATTTGATCCACGAGCGTTGCTGGATGAAGAAGCCGGACAGGAAAAGCGCCACCAGCATTTTCAGGTTGATGCCGACCAGCAGGAAAATGAGCGTGTTGAACGCCGCGCGCGCGAACACCGGGTCATGATACAGCGTGACGTAGCTTGCGGGGTGCCGGGCCAGCCAAAGTCCGTAGCCGACCGGATAGACCACAAAAGCGGCGAACACGAGGAAGTAAGGCGCCAGCAGCGCGAAGCCCCATATCTGCGTGGTCGTCAAACGCGCCGACAGCGGCCCGCTTGGGGCCTCGTCGGCCGTTATGATCGTCGTCGTTGCCATGCGACGGACTCGCTAAGTGGCGGCCAGGGCTCTATCCCGCGACCTGCTTGATGCGGGCGATCAATTCATCGACCGCCTTGTCCACCGGCACCTTTTCGCTCACCACGCGGTTCATCGCCTTGGCCCAGACGTTCTCGTTGTTCAGGATGGTGAACTTGAAGTTCTTGGTGAAGTCGAACGGCGTCGTGCCGCCCATGAACTGCGTATAGACCGCCTTGCGATGCCGGTCGGCCTGCCAGAACGGGCTCTTCTGACCGGCGGTGGTCACCGGGAACCAGCGGCCGAGCGCGCCTTCGACATAGGGCTGCAGGTTTTCCTCCTGCAGCAGGAATTTCACGAACTCCTTGGCCTGCGGCTTGTTCTTGGCGGCCGCGAAGATCACGCCGGTCTTGACGTCGGAGCGATACTTGATCGGCGATCCGTCCGGCTTGTTCGGGAACGACGCGGTGATGATCGTCTCCTCGTAGGCCTTCTTGGCGGCAGCGCGCTGCTCGGGCGTCAGCGACTGGTTCTGTGAATCCTCGAACCACTTCGCCGCGATCGAGATCGTGAAATTGTGGGTCATCGCGATGGTCTTGTTGTGGAACGCGACGTTGTTGTCCGGGTCCTTCCAGGTGGTGGAGGAGGGCGGCGTGCATCCCTTGATATAGGTGTCGGTGTAATCCTTGAGCGCGCCGATCAGGCCCTGGCGGACCTTGGGATCGTCGACCAGCAGCTTGCCGTCATCGTCGACCAGCTTGACGTTGTAGGCATCCATGAAGGTGTAGAACGACTGGAACGAGTCGGTGGATTCCACGCCCATCGGCTGGCCGACGCCATAGGCGCGGCTGCCCGAGGCCTTGCGATAGGCCGGCTGCACCTTGTCGCACCAGAACGACCAATAGTCCTCCCATTTGGTCGGGATATCGCTTTGCTTGAAGCCGGCCTGCTCCAGCATGTCGCCCCAAATCTGAACGTGCATGCTCTGCTGTTTGAGCGGGAAGCCGTAATAGGCTTTCTTCTTGGTCTGGTCGTTGTAGAGCAGCGCGGTCTCCACAGTGTTCGTGGCGAACGCGGACTGCATCGGGGTGAGGATGTCGGTGAGATCCTCGAGCTTGCCCTCGAACGCCCATTTGCCGGCCGCCTGCACGTCATAGGAGTCGGCATAGGCGACATCCGGCGGCGTACCCGAATCCAGCGCCGCCACCGTCTTCGGGATCATGTCCTGAATGGCGTATTGGGACAGCTCGATCTTGGTCCCGGTTTTCGCCTCAAACTTCTTGATCGCTTCGTTGAGCGCCTCGTCCTCGGACTTGTAGAAGCCCTTCACCCACCACACGGTGAGCTTCTGTTGCGCCATCGCGGGCGCGGCCGCATACAGCAAGCCGATCGCGGCGGACACCGCACATGCCAGCGCGCGAATTCCACGCGGACGCATTCCAGACCCACGTTTTCCAAGCCGACGCATTCCCTTGGCTTTCACATTACTCTCCCTGATCTGCCGACGTTTGTTAACCGTTTGGATAAAAGACTACCGCATTGGCCGGGTCTGTCTAGATGCGGCGTGCGTGCGTGGTGTGTTTGAGCGAACTGCCGGTTCCAGGGTCGTTTCGCGCTTGTGGGCATCGCCAGATCAACCGTGGATTGCTTCGTCGCTGCCGCTCCTCGCAATGACGCCCGCGATGAAGTTGCGCCCTATCACCGTCATGCGAGCGCAGCGAAGCAATCCATCGCTCCGCATCGGCAGATCATGCATGGATTGCTTCGTCGCTGCTTCTCGCAATGACAGCTGCAATGTTTAACCCTCCCTCACGTCGTTGCGAGCGCGCGCACCTCCGCATTCCCGCGGCGCGATTGCGCCCGGGTGCGTGCATGAAGCTTTCGCCCAATGAGGGCGTGGGGAATGCCGGGTGCCGTTCGCACCCGCAGCCTCGCATGCAAAGTAAAAAAGCATACGAGTTAGTCACCACAGGCCCGCCGGCTTACCCGGCATTCCCGCACGCAATGGTTTTAACGGCTTACTTCGCGCTCTTCCCGGTGATCGGGCTTCCTTGTCACCGTCGCCTCACGAATGTGACGTGTCCGCGCCCGGTCGGGCCGACACGCCTCCGCAAGACTTGACGCCGGCGTCGAGGCGTCAGAACCACACGACTTCACCGTCCGCAGCAACGTCTGTCGTCGGCGCGCTCGCGATCGCTCACGGGTTGGACCCCGCCCAGCGATACCAACGCGCGCTTCGACGCCGCCGCGTCCACCGCATCCCGTCCCGCGTCCGTGACGATCGCGAGCGCCCCTCAGTGGGACGAGACGGCGCGACTACTGTGGTGATTTGCGTAAGGAGGGAAGTGAAAATTTTTTGCAAATGGGGCTGGACAGGTGATTTGCGAAACCGCCGCCGGAGGCAAATCGGCCGGGACCCGCGCCCAACACATCACAAGCGATCGCATTGGAGCGCGCGAAGCGGCAGTCGACTGGACAGTACCTTTATACCTTGCGCTTTGCCGACGGGGCTGGATATACTACCTCTGGTTGTCATGAAAGGACATTGCCATGAAACGATTGCTTGCTCTGCTTTTTTTTGCGCTGACGCCGCTGTCGGCGCACGCCCAGGTCACCGCTCCCTCCACCTGGGTGAATGACAAGGGCTCGGTGATGTGGGTCCAGACGCTGGATCCCTCGACCGGGAAATTTACAGGGACCTACGTCAACAACGCGGCGGGCTTCAAATGCCAGGGGGCCCCGTATCAGCTCGAAGGCAGCGCCATCGGTAATCAGGTGAATTTCTTCGTCAACTGGAAAGGCGCCTTTGCTCCAGACTGCAAAAGCATGACGATCTGGAACGGCCGCATCGTCGGTAACAGGATCACAACGATGTGGACATTGTACTACGTCGGCGCCGACTGGAGCTTTCACAGGATGACAGGCCAGGACGTTTTCACGCGACGATAAAGTGGGAAAGGGGCGTACCCGGTTTCTGTGAGCCGTAGCCCGCGTGAGCGCAGCGACATGCGGGGTTCATCGGTCCCCGGATGTCGCTTCGCTCATCCGGGCTACGCTTGTTGCTTCCGCCCTCACACTGTCATTGCGAGCGCAGCGAAGCAATCCATGCCGCCCGCCGGCAGAACAGCAATGGATTGCTTCGTCGCTGCAGCTCCTCGCAATGACGGCTTGGGCGTGTTGCGCTCTCGCGGGTGGCTCGTATCTCGCCCACTCACCGTCATTGCGAGCGCAGCGAAGCAATCCATGGCCCCGCGCCGGCAGATCAGCAATGGATTGCGTCGTCGCTGCCGCTCCTCGCAATGACGGCTTGGGCGCGTTGCTCTCTCGCGGGTTGCTGCGCAAGATGCTAGGCTTGAGGCATCAGGCTGTTTCCTCGTTGCGTGCGCTGATGAGGTGATCGAATGAGACGGCGAGAGTTCATCAAGGCTCTTGGCGGAGCAGCCGCAGCAGCGTGGCCGATAAGCGCGCGCGGGCAACAACCGGCCGTTCCAGTAATCGGGTTTTTAGGAGCAGCTTCTTCTGCGAGCTATGCAACCTTCGTCAATGGATTCCACGCAGGCCTGAAAGAACAAGGGTTTGTGGCTCCCGATAATGTCGGCATCGAATACCGCTGGGCGGATGGAAATTACGGTCGGCTGCCGGGTCTCGCCTCGGACCTCGCCTCCCGCCGCGTCTCCGTCCTGGTCGCCACCGGTGGTCTGCAATCATCGTTGGCCGCCAAAAATGCTACCGACACGATCCCGATTGTTTTCACGTTGGGGAGCGACCCGGTCAAATTCGGCGTGGTGTCCAGCCTGAACAGACCCGATCGCAACATCACGGGTGTGGCGCTACTTGCTTACGCACTGGATGCCAAGCGAGTTGAACTGCTGCACGAAGTCGTTCCGAACGCCTCTGCGGTCGCGCTGCTCGTCAATCCACATAGTCCCGCCCAGGCAGAGGCGCAGTATCTCGAAGTAGAGGCTGCCGCCCGCAACTTCTCGCGACATTGTTTCGTGGTGAGGGCGAGCACGCCGGATGAGATCGATCTGGCACTCGCCACCGTTGCCAAGCAGAAAGGCGCGGTACTGCTGGTTAGCGCCGACCCGCTTTTTTTGAGCCGGCGCGATCAGCTGGTCTCCTTGGCGGCGCGCCATACCATTCCGGCAATCTACGAATGGCGCCAGCTCGCCGAAGCCGGCGGGCTCATGAGCTACGGTATCAACCTCGTCGACGCTTTTCGGCAGGCAGGTGTGTACGCCGGCAAGATTCTTCGCGGTGCCAAACCCGCCGATCTGCCGGTGTTGCAGCCAACAAAATTTGAACTGGTCATCAATGCAAAGACCGCGAAGGTACTCGGGATCGAAATACCGCCTACGCTACTCGCCCGAGCCGACGAGGTGATCGAATGAGCGGGGCAGCCCTCGTCGCCTCAGCAACCGAAACCGCTATTTGATTAGTCGCAGCCCGTAGCCGCATGAGCGCAGCGGCATGCGGGGTTCATCGGTTCCCGAATGCCGGTTCGCTCATCCGGGCTACGGTTGTTGCGGCGTCTTCCGCCCTCACACCGTCATTGCGAGCGGAACGAAGCAATCCATGGCTCCGCGTCGCCAGATCAGTCGTGGATTGCTTCGTCGCTGCCGCTCCTCGCAATGACGGCTCGGGCGTGTTGCGCTCTCGCGGGTGCCCTAGTCTTCCGCCCACTCACCGTCATTGCGAGCGCAGCGAAGCAATCCATGGCTCCGCCTCGCCAGATCACCCGTCGTTCCCCGCTTCTGTGAAGCTGAATATTCGGTTCATCACCATTAAATCGTGCGCTGTCCTGAGTTCAGCGGCAACTTCCTGTCTTCGCCGAAGTTTTCACGCGGCATAAATCGTTGACTGCCGAAACAACCCGGCTTGGTTCCGGGAATGTGCCGGTGTCACGCGAGCTTTGTTGCATGGAAAAAGGAGGAATGAATGAAGGTTTCCCATATTCTAGCGGCGTTGGCGGCCATCGCGGTTGCAGCGCCGACAATGGCGAACGCCGATACTTTCGGGTTCCGTGTCGGAAGCGACCGCGACTATCGCAGCGACTACCGAGACCGCGACTACCGCGATCACCGCGACCGCGATTATCGTGATTACCGCCACCGCGACTATCGCAGCGATCGCGATAGGGATTACCGCGATCGTTTTGACGACCGTGATCGTCGCGATTTCAGTGAACGTCGCGACCGTGACCGCCGCGACTACGGCGATCGCGATTGGCGCGGCGCTCGCGCCGAGTTCAGGGAGGATCGCGGCCGTCATGACGACCGGTACCACCACGATCGCGGGCTTCATCGCGGCTGGTACAAGCATCACCGGGATCGCGACTACTAGGCACCCGTCATTGCCACGCTAGCTCACGATCTGAATCCAGGCCGTTCTTTGAACACCGAGTTGTAGCCCGCATGAGCGCAGCGACATGCGGGTTCAACGGTCCCGGATATCGCTTCGCTCATCCGGGCTACGGCGGCGGGAATTCACGGCGCTAGTCGAACCGCGGCCGAGTTAACCCGTGCCACGGCGTCACCCAACTTTCACCGGGGGGATTTTCTTGATCTTCGCTCCAAGTTCCTGCTGGGCCTGGTGCAAGTCATACCGCTTCTGCAGATTGAGCCACGCGGGTTCTCGCGGCACTCTGTAATCACGATAAGAAACGCCTGCGCTAAGACCCCCCTACGAGCTGCCTTTGAGATGAAGCGGCCCGCCTGCTTCGGGTCAACGCGGCGGCCGATTTTGATTAGCCCAAAGCTGGATCGAGGGCCGCTGCCATTGGCGTTTGGCATACGACGCTAATCTTTGCGGCACCGGATCGCCGTTCATGACCAGCCGGTTAAGCATGAGTGCAAGATCGACGTCGGCGATACACCATTCGCCGAGTAAATTGTGCGAGCCCGAGGAGAGCAATGACTCAGAGGCAGAAAACAACTTTTCCACTGCCACTAGTGTCTCGGTAGAGAGCGGTGTGGAAGTTGGTGCATAGAAGATGACGTCCGTGGAACGTTGCTCTCTGATCGGCATCAAATCAGAGCGAAGCCACGCCTGAATTTGACGTGCCCGGGCCCGGAGCCGTGGATCTCTAGGATAAAGGGGTTCGCCCGGGAACACCTCATCAAGGTACTCCGCAATTGCAGACGACTCCGAGACTGAAAAATCTTCGTGCACTAGTGTCGGTACGCGACGAGTCAACGACGTGCTCGCAAATTTTGATTCGTGGTTTGCCCCGCCCGCTAGGTCTATTGTCGAGATTTGAAACGGCAATCCCTTCTCGTGGAGAGCCACAAACGCCGACATCGCGTACGGACTGACGAATTGCGCATCGACATGGAGAAGCAGCTTGGGTGACATCAGGGATGATCCTACAAATAATTCGCATGTGGATGCTTGCACCAGGATTGCCCTCAACTCAACCGTGCCAGAGCAGCAGTTCACATCCCACAGCACGCCGCAGACGCGATCATTGGCATCCATCTTTCACCGCACGAACATCAAGTAGCCCGCATGAGCGCAGCGACATGCGGGTTCAACGGTCCCGGATATCGCTTCGCTCATCCGGGCTACTTGCTGGCAGAACGAGATTGAATAACGGCAAGACTAGCTGGAAACCCGCGGTGCAGTATTCGGTAGGAGGGATTGCCGAAGGCGTAATCCGCCGGCGAGAATGGCGGACACCACCGCTAATCCGTCCTGCGGCTTGGTGGCGTAGCCGCCGCCGGCGCCGTGGGGAATGGTGGATTACGCTGACGCTAATCCAGCCTACGGACTGCCGGATAAGCCGAAGTGAGCATCCTGCCTCGTGATGCCAATGCACTCTTGGTGGTGGGCGTCAATTCGCCTTCGCGCCACCAGCCGTGGCCCCACCCGCAGCGGCCGCATCCGGTACCGGCGGCTTTGCACCGCCGCCTGTAAAGCGCTCCAGCACCGAGCGCACCGCGTCGCGCGTTTTGCGGTCTTTCACCGCGTCCAGAAGTGGCGCGGCTCCGGGGGAGCGGCGGATCAGGCTTTCGGGATCGGGAAAGATCAGCGGATCGTCCCACGGACCCTGCACCACGAACGGCAGTTCGAAGCCGGGCGCGCCGGAGGGGGCCGACTTCAGGCTGGCGATGCCTTTCAGGTCGTATTCGCGCGCCGGCACCGAGGCGGTGCCGGTCAGCGTGAGCTGCGCGGCCGGGCCGTCGACGCGCACATCCTCGGCAGTGGCCACGCCATCGGCGAATTTCAGCGCGATGGTCAGGTTGTCGTAGGGTGTCGAGCCGCTGCGGAAGTTGCCGCCGCCCGAGAGCGGCCGGCGCTCCAGCCGCTTCAACAGCTGCTCCACGTTGAAGCCCGCGATCGCGCCGTCATGGCCGGTAAGCGTCGCGGTGCCGTCGAGCGATTGCGCCAGCCCGAACGGGCTCGAACCTGAGCCCACCAGCGATACGCTGAGATTGCCGCGGCCGGAAAGCTTGCTCACTCCAAACAATTCGCTGGCGCAGGATTGCAGGTCGACATCGGTGAACTGAAACTGCGCCTTGACGTCGGCGACCGCATCCGAACGCGCGATCGCGAACGAGCCCTTGGCGACGCCGCCATAGATCTGCGCCTCGCCGACGCTCAGCGCCAGCGCGCCGTTGCGCAGGTTGGCGCCGAATGCGGTGCGCCCAAGCCTGGACGCGCCGACCGTCACCCGCGCCGCCGACAGGCGCATGTCGAGGTCGGTGGCGGAAAGCGAATCCAGTTCGAACAACTGCCTGTTCCAGTCGCGCGCGCCGCTGGCGAGCAGCCGGAAGGTGGAGATATAGGGCGTGAAGTCGAGCGCATCGGCCGCGAGCGTCGCCTGCAAGGTCTGGCGGCCGTTGTTGGCGTAGGTCATGACGCCCTCGGCGACGTTGCCGTCAAGCTCGACATTGACATTGGTCAGCGCGATCGAGGGACCGACGAGGTTGGCGCGCGCCTTCAGCGCGAAGCGGCCGAACCCGGTGCTGCCGGGCGCCGTCTGGCCGACCCAGCGCAGCGCGTTGCGCAAGGACGGGCTGTCGATGGTGAGCGTACCCTCCATGATCATGCTGGTGCGGTCGGCCACCGTGCCGTCGAACGCCAGTTTCATCGGCGGGCTGGCGAGGCGGGCCTTGAGCCCGGAGCGGTCGCCCGAGAGCGCGGCGATGAAGTCGCTGATGCTGATCGAACCGTCGACGCGCTCGCCGCGCCAGTCGAACTGCCCGGTGGCGGCAAAGGACCGCGAGATCGAGGGCCAAGCCAGCGACAGGTCGATATCGTCGAGCTTTTCGGAGGCGTGGGTGCCGGCGTCCTGATAGGTCAACACGCCGTCCTGGATGCGGATTTCGGAGAACGACACGTGGTTGTCGGCGCCCGGCTTCATGTTGCGCGCGATGGTCTCGATGAAGGGCGTCCAGTTGCTCTCGCCATCGGTCGCGCGCTCGACACGGATATGAGGGCGCAGCATCATCAGATCGGCGATCTCGAAGCGCTGCAGCAGCAGCGGCAGCAATCGCAGGTTCGCGGTCAGCACGTCCACGCTCAGCGCCGCGTTCGCAGCCCCGCCGCCCTTCAGTCGGACCTCGTGAAAGGAGACATAGGTCGCCGGGAACACCGAAACCTCGACCCGGCCGTTGACGGCGAATTCAAGCCCAGTGACGGCGCGGATCTGCGCCTCGACCGCGCCCCGCAACGCATCGCGATTGAGGAACCAGGAGGTCGCGATCAGCCCGATCAGCGTCACGCCGAACAACGCCGCAATCGGCGTCCCCAGGCGCTTCATTCCTTGGGCAATCGTCACTGATACATCCAGGTCTGGTTGAAGGCGAGGCGTCTTTCGGTCGTCAGCTCGTCCCCGGTGGCGTCCACCCGAGCCGCAATTTGATCGGTTTTCTTGACGCTTTCAAGGCCGCGCCGGCCGTTGTGAACCGCTGCCGGGTGTCCCGGAGCTGTGATTGACGCGTTGCGAACATTTCGCCTAATAATCCGTTCGTGCTGGCCGGCAGCGCGCTTTCCTCCATTCAGGTCGCATTTTCATGAACAAGGTCTATCCCAACGCCAAAGCCGCACTCGAGGGCATTTTGAAGGACGGCATGATGATCATGTCCGGCGGCTTCGGCCTTTGCGGCATCGCCGAGACCTTGTCCGACGCGCTGCGCGACTCCGGCGTCAAGAACCTGACCGTGATCTCAAACAATGCCGGGGTGGACGGCATCGGGCTCAGCCGCCTGCTGGAGACGCGGCAGATCCGGAAGATGATCTCCTCCTATGTCGGCGAGAACAAGCTGTTCGCTCAGCAATTCCTCGCCGGCGAACTGGAGCTTGAATTCGCGCCGCAGGGCACGCTGGCCGAACGCATCCGCGCCGGAGGGGTGGGCATCCCGGCGTTCTACACCAAGACCGGCGTCGGCACGCTGGTGGCCGAGGGCAAGGAAACAAAGGAATTCGACGGCGAGAAATACCTGATGGAGCGGGGGCTGTTTGCCGATCTGGCGATCGTGCACGCCTGGAAGGGCGACACCGCCGGCAATCTCGTCTACCGGAAGACCGCGCGGAATTTCAATCCAATGATGGCGACCGCGGCGAAAATCACCGTGGCCGAGGTCGAGCACCTCGTTCCCGTCGGACAGATCGATCCGGACCAGATCCATACGCCCGGCATCTTCGTCAAACGCATCATCGAGGTGGGAAGCGGGTTGAAGCGCATCGAGCAGCGCACCACGCGCAAGCGCGAGACCGCCACCCGCCCCGCCGCAACCGGAGTTGAAGTCTGATGGCCTGGACCCGCGACCAAATGGCGGCGCGCGCCGCAAAGGAACTGCGCGACGGATATTACGTCAATCTCGGCATCGGGATTCCGACGCTGGTGTCGAACTATATCCCCGAGGGCGTCGACGTGGTGCTGCAGAGCGAGAACGGCATGCTCGGGATGGGGCCGTTTCCCTATGAGGGCGAGGAAGACCCCGATTTGATCAACGCCGGCAAGCAGACCGTCACCGAACTGCCGTCGACCAGCTATTTTTCGTCGGCGGATTCGTTCGGCATGGTGCGCGGCGGCCATATCGACCTGTCGATCCTCGGCGCCATGCAGGTGGCGCAGAACGGCGACCTCGCCAACTGGATGATCCCCGGCAAGATGGTCAAGGGCATGGGCGGCGCGATGGACCTGGTCGCCGGCGTCAAGCGCGTCGTGGTGGTGATGGAGCATTCCGCCAAGGACGGCCCGAAGCTGCTGAAGCAGTGCAACCTGCCGCTGACCGGCGAGCGGGTGGTCGACATGGTCGTCACGGATCTCGCCGTATTCACCATCGACAAGCATGGCAAGGGCGGCATGGCGCTGATCGAGCTTGCCGACGGCGTCACGCTGGACGAGGTGAAGGCCAAGACCGAGGCCGAATTCCGCGTCGCGCTGAAGAACACCTGAGCGGCTACTTCGCGTATTTGCCCGTCAGCTGCGGGGTCATGTCCGGGTAGACGCCCCGCGTCTTTTCCTTGGCCTCTTCGTGCATCTGCAGGCGGGTCTTGCGCGCCCAGCCGCGCTTCAGATCATCCCTGATGCCGAACTTCAGTCGGCCGAGCCCTTCGGTTTCGAGCTCGATCGTGTCGCCGTCCATGAAGGGGTTGAGACCCCGGTGATTGGTGCCGGTGGCGACGATATCGCCGGGCAGCAGTGTATGAATGCTCGACAGCCACGCGATCGACTTGGCGATGCTGTGGCCCATATCGTCTGTATTGAAGTTCTGCATCAGCGCGCCGTTGTTCCACAGCCTGATCTGCCGCTTCTGCGGATCCTTGATCTCGTCGGCGGTGACG
>JBJMTO010000076.1:0-5877 GCA_045811665.1 Bradyrhizobium sp. | reverse complement strand
GGCGGAGTACACCACCAGCATCAACATTCATGCTCCGCTGGAGCCGATGAACGCGACCGCTCAGTTGCAGGGCGATATCTGGCACATCTACTCCGGCAACCAGTTCGCGACGCGCTCCGGGGCGATCGCGGCAGGGGCTGCCGGGGTCGATCCCAAATTCGTGGTGATGCATCAGATGTGGCTGGGCGGCGGCTTCGGTCGGCGTCTGGATGCGGACATGATGGTGCCGGCGGTGCAGGCGGCGAAGGCCGTTGGTAAACCGGTCAAGGTTATTTATTCGCGCGAGAATGACATGACCATGGACTTCTCGCGTCCGCTGACGTTCCAGAAGATCAAGGCAGGTCTGGACGGGGACGGCAAACTGATCGCGATGAATCACGACGTGGTCAGCGCGTGGCCGACGAAACGCTGGGGAATTCCAGATTTCCTCACGCCGTCGGTGGACAAGAAAGGTGGCCTCGACGGCTTTACGGTGAATGGCGCCGATTTCTTCTACACAGTGCCCAATCACAACGTCCGCGCCATTCTCAATGAGATGGCGCAGAACGCCACCCCGTCGGGCCAGTTGCGCTCGGTCGCGCCGGGCTGGACCTTCTGGGCGGTCGAAAGCATGGTCGACGAACTTGCGCACGCCGCCGGCAAGGATCCGGCGCAGTACCGGATCGACATGCTTGACGGCAAGGGCGCGAATGCGGGCGGCGCGCAACGCCTGCGCAATACGCTGCTGGCCGCCATGGGCATGTCGGGCTACGGAACCAAGCAACTGCCGAAAGGCGAGGGCATGGGCGTGGCCTGCGTTTCCTCCCAGGAGCGGGCATCCGCGAGCTGGACCGCCTGCGTCGCCCACGTCGCGGTGGCGCCAAGCGGCGAGGTCAAGGTAAAGAAGCTGACGGTGGCTACCGATGTCGGCACCCAGGTGCATCCCGACAACATCCGTGCCCAGGTCGAGGGCGCGGCATTGTGGGGACTGTCCTTGGCTCTGTACGAGAAAGCCACGTTGAAGGACGGCGGTATCGAGCAGACCAACTTCGACACCTACACTCCGCTTCGGATGAGCCAGGTGCCGGAAGTCGCGATCAGCGTCATCTCCAATGGCGAAAAAGCCACTGGCGTCGGCGAACCAGCGGTGACGGTTGTCGCACCGGCCCTTGGTAACGCGATCTTCAATGCGTGCGGCGCTCGGGTCCGCTCCTTGCCGATTACCGCGCAGGCGGTGAAGGGAGCCATGCGAGCCTAGAATCGCGCTCGCCGGTCAGGCCATACCAGATCCGCCGGAGGCTCGCTTCCGGCGGATTTTTTGTCCGCTTGCCCTTGCTCGCGACATTGGCGGGGGCAACGAAAATGGCGGGAAAACCCTGGGCGCAATCGATAAAATTTTATGCTCAATCGCATCCACCCGTTTATCGTAAGCTTTAAGCTGAAGGGAATGCCTTGTGCCGCATGGTCGGGTTGGCCACGTCAGCCAGACGATGAGGACATATGACCGCTCCAGCCATTCAGACTTCTTCCAAACGCCGGCTGCTGCTGGCTTCGGACCGGAGCGATCACAGCAGTGAATTGGCGACAATTCTGCAGGCCGTTGGGGAAGTGGACACGATCCTGACGTCGGAAATTCCCGATGCTCCCGCGGTCGGCTTTTCCGGCATCGTTGTCGATATCAATCTGCGCTCGCCCGAGAGCGTGCAGCAGGTTCGCAACAAGCTGCGGGGTGATGCTTATCGCGCGCTGCCTCGTTTGTTCGTCCTGGCCGACGCATTGCACCACGGCTCAATGCAGGCATGGGCCTTGGGCGCAACCGACACGATCTCGCGGCCGTTCGATCCCGAAGGCATTCTGCAACGCATCCGCTCCGCATTTCCGGACACCGTCACCTTCGACGCGAGCAGCAGCGGCAAGGCTCTGAACAAGGGCGTCGCCGCGGCTCAGGCGGTGATGGTGAAGATCTATGAGAAGCTTCCGGCAGGGACGCCGCTCAGCTTCACCGATATTCTCGAAGCCGAAAACAAGATACTCCGGGCGATCAAGCAGACCTCGCTGCGCGAATGGCTCAGCACCGTGGGCCGGCATCACACCGGAACTTATCGACACTGCCTCTTCGTCACGGGATTTGCGGTCGCGTTCGCGCAGCATCTGGGCATGCGGGAGGACGATCAGCGCCGCATGGTTCGCGCCGCCCTTCTGCACGATGTCGGCAAGGCATTCGTGCCCGTTGCCATCCTGGATAAGCCCGGCAAGCTTAGCGACGATGAGATGCGGATCATGCAAATGCATCCGCGGCTCGGCTATGACGCGCTGGCCCCCGAGGGAGGCTTTCCGCCTGAGATGCTGGATGTGGTCCTGCATCATCACGAGTTGCTGGACGGTACCGGTTATCCCAACGGTCTGCGCGGCGATCAGATCAGCGACATCGTCCGACTGACAACGATCGTGGACATCCATTCGGCGCTGGTAGAGAACCGCGCTTACCGGCAACCGTATAGCCGTACCGAGGCGTTCTCCATGATGGAGTCGATGCACGGCAAGCTGGACAAGCATCTGCTTCAGGCGTTCCGCCCCGTTGCGTTGGGAACGTATTGACCGATCGAGCGGCGCCCGCAGCTACGAACTGCATTTAGCGCGGGAAGCACGCTGCCACTCGCCGTAGGTCAGCGAACGCCACAGCCATTCCACAGGTCCAAATCTGAACCGGCGTAGCCACCAGGAGCTTGATGCCGCCTGCGCTGCATAGATGACAATGGCAATGGCGATCGTCTCTGCGATGTTGAGACGCCCAAAGAGGCCCAAACCAAAGCTGTAATAGATGCAGCTCAGGATGACAGACTGCGCGAGATAGTTCGTGAATGCCATCCGCCCCAACGCGCCCGCCGAGCAGCCTTTTTCCCACCGCGCTATCGGTGACCGCGACGATCAGAAGCGCGTATCCGGCCGCCAGGATGAGCTGCGACAACGATAGAACAATGTAGCGGCTGCGCCAATTGAGCGACCAGCCGAACGCTTCAGCGTTCGTTGAAGCCATGGTCATCCACGCCCCGATGGCGAGCGAAAAGCAAGCGGCGAGGATCACTGGCGTTCTCGATAGGGGCCGGCGAAAGAACCCGGTGCGCCACACCAGCGCCCCACACAGGAACAGGCCGAACGTGCGCGGCATCGCGTTCGCATGGAAAGGCAGGATGTAACGAACTTCCTCGATCCTCAATGCCAGGATCTGCATGAAGCTGCCGCTGCCATATACGCCTCGCGCCTGCTCAACGTGCTGACTGATCCAGGTGCTGTCAGGAAAAGGCATGATCGGCGGAAGCAACGGGGTTGCCAAAAAAAAGCCATGGAGACAGCAGCAGTAATGCCCAGCAGCCATCGCGGGCCGTAAAGAAATGGCAGCACCGCAAAGCCGACCATCGCATACTCGGTCAGGATGTCGCCGTTCCAGATCAGCAACAGGTGCACAAGGCCAATCGCCAGAAGCACGGTGAGCCTGCGGAGCATCAACGCAAGACGATTGGATTTCCCCGCGAACCGATCAAACTGGATCGCAAGGCCTAGCCCGAACAGAAATGAAAATAGAATAAATCCCTTGGTACTGAGGGCCAATACGAACCCGTCGGCCAGCTTATCGGCTGTGGTTGCGGCTGGGGTCCCAGGCAGCAACTGCTCGAAGATGGACACGCGAAATTCGGTCGCGGCGTTGATGACCAGCACGATGAAAAGCGCGATCCCGCGCAGTATGTCGATGGTGACAATCCGTTCGGATGGGATGATGGGGCTGGCTGAGGTCATGATGCCTAAGCGCTGGGGAAGATGGCGGTCATCTATCTGGACTAGCCAAGCATCTTCCTCAATTCCGCCTTTGCAACCTTCTCCAAGGTCGAGCGCGGCATTTCGTCGACGAAGCGAATTTCGCGCGGCACCTTGAAGTCCGCCAAGGCGTTGCGGCAGGCACTCATGACGGCGTCGTGCAGTTCCCTTGGCGCGCCGTCGACACCGGCGGACGGAATAATGAAAACGACTGGCACTTCATCCAGCATCGGATGCTTCTTGGCCACCACCGCTGCCTCGCGCACGCCGGGCACCACCGCGATCACTTGCTCTATCTCGGATGCCGCGACGTTCTCGCCGCCGACCTTGAGCATGTCGTTGGCGCGGTCGCCAAATTTTATGAAGCCGCCGTCCAGCAGCGTTACGCGATCGCCGGTGATGAAAAATCCGTGCTCGTCGAAGCTCTCGCGGGTAGCTTTCTCGTTGTGCAGGTATTCGCTGAAGAGCGACAGGCCAGGGATGCCCTTGATCGACAAGTTGCCGGTGCCGCCGGTCGAGGTCGGAGAGCCGTCATCGTCGGTGACGCGGATCGAATATTCGGCTGCGGCGCGTCCGATCGACATCGGTGTATTCGGCTGGTCCACCTCGCCCACGATGCCGTGAGTGATGGTCTCCGTCATGCCCCACCAGCCGATGGTCTTGATGCCGAACGCTGAAAATGCCGGCGGGTCGCAAAATGCCGTGCCCCATATCCTGAACTTGTGCGCCTTGGGGATTTCATGCTCAAGCAGCGCCTTCATGCAAAACGGAATGGTCGAGGTCCAGGTGCTGCCGTGCTCGGTGGCCACGTTCCAGAAGCGGCTGGCGGAAAACCGTGGCTGGATCACGCAAGTCGCGCCTACCCAAAGGCTCGCGAGCATCGAATAGGCCAACGCGTTGGTATGAAACAGCGGCAAATAGGTCTGATGCACGTCGTCCTGATGCAAATCCTCATGCGCCGCGTTGATCTTGCCGCCCCAAAGTGCATTGGCGTGAGTCCACAACACCGCTTTCGGGCGAGAGGTCGTGCCGGAAGTATATTGAACGCTGCACGGCGCCAACGGATCGATGGCGCGGCGGGGGCGGTCGGCGCTGTCAGCGAATAACGCCTCGAAGCTATCGGCGTGCTGCGGCTTGCGACCGGGTGCTGCTCCCGCATCGTGTCCGATCACCGCGAGCCAACGCAGGTTCCGGCAATTAGCGGAGATCATTTCGCCATAGGCCGGCTGCGTGATGGCGGCGACGGCCCCGCAATGGTTTGCAAAGTATTCCATTTCCGCCGGCGCCGAGCGGGTGTTGGTGGTCACCGCAATGGCGCCGAGTTCGACGGACGCGAACCAGGTCAGCATTGCTTCGATGCAGTTGTCCAAATGGATCAGCACGAACTCGCCTGGACGTACGCCGCGTGCCTTCAGCCCGGCCGCAAGCGCGCCGACGCGCTCATGGAATTCGCCGTAGGTCCAAGCCCGTGAGGGTGCATCGAACGGCGCCCAGATCAAAAACGGGTGCTCACTGCGGGTCTCGGACCGCATTCGCAAAAGCGACGGCACATCCATCCCGGCAAACGGTCCGACAACTCCCGGCAGTGCGTTGAAGTGCGACATTTGTTCTCCCTGCTGCCTTGGCGCCGGCTTGATGCCATTTCTTGATTGGCTTGCCTTGACCATTTCTGCCATCTGATCGCGCCGGGGGCAAACCCGTCCTTCGCGAGCATTGCTGAAAAGATCGAGCGCCCCGCTTGGGCGTGGGCCTCGATGATCGTGCGGCCGATCGCGCCCTCTTGACGGCCATCAACTTATCCTTTGGTCGCGGTTGCTTGCGCCGCCGTGCCGGTGGCCCCAGGCCGGCTTGTTTGTTACAAAGCCACTGGGCCAACTCAAATCAACAACAAGCCGGGCCTTGAGCCTTGGCATCTGGGAGCAAGTGGATGAACTCACGTCGCGCGGCGATCGGTATCTTCGCACTCGGGCTTGCGGCCCTGGCTATTTCATCCGAACGCGCCGCCGCGCTGGACTATCCGACCCGCCCAGTCCGCTTGGTGGTCGGATATCCGCCGGGTGGCGCAACCGATATTCTGGCACGCCT
>JBJMTO010000075.1:0-42330 GCA_045811665.1 Bradyrhizobium sp. | reverse complement strand
CACCAGGGCTCCACGCCGATCTTGGCCGACGACATGAAACGAATTCTTGCCGATATCGATGCCGATCACGGCGATTTTGCTGTTGAGTTTCTCGGACATGGCGTGCTCCTTTGTCTTCGGTGCCCCTTGTCAGTTTGGCTCGCTGGCACGGTTGGAGCACGGCCGGACCATCCCATTCTCGGACATGGCGGCCTATCCCAATAGCAACCAACGTGCTTTGATGATCACTATAGAAGCGTCGCGACACTTCTTATCTCGCCCACAAGGGGCAATCTATGTCTGACAATCCAACAGCTGAAAGCATGTCCGGGTCTCGTGTCCGGCGGCTTTGAGGGGGGAGCGAGGTTGAAGCAGATCGGTCTTTTCGAAATGCGCCGATTGGAGGCGTTGAGCAACACCATCTTCGGGGTTGCGATGACGTTGCTCGCCTACGATCTGCCGAAGGCCAGCAGGTTCGCGAACGCGCCGGCCTGGATGGAGCTTGTGGATGCCTACGCACAACCTGTCATCGCGCTGACGATCAGTTTTATCGTGGCCGGCGTGTTTTGGCTCAGCCATCATCGGCGACTCACTTTCGCGCCGGAAGGCAGCCGCGGCGAAGTCTTCCTCAATTTGATCTTCCTGCTGTCGATTGTCATGCTACCGGTGACGAATGGATTGTACGGCGTGTATCGGCTCGATAGCGTGGTCGCAGTAAGCTACGGCTTCCATCTCACAGTCATTGCATTCTTGAATGCGCTGCTATGGGTTCTGGCGTTGCGAGGTCGCCGCAATTCCGAGTTGCTGGCAAACGCGGTGTTTCCGGTCTTCGCATTGTCGTTCGGAATGGTGATGGCCGCAGTCGCTCCATTCGTTGCACAATTCATCTGGTGTCTGGCCTTTGGCGCGCCTCTGGCGGGTTGGTTGGCGGCCCGGCGTTGGCCGCCGAAAACGAATTAGCCAGTTCGATCTCTGCCGAGGCGTCCTCCCATGCCATGGCTAACCGCCCTGCGATGGTCTCGGAATCGCGCCGCAAATTGTGTTGTACGGGTCTGATAGCCTTTGCTCCGTGGCACGGCTGGTGATACCGGTCCTCGGTTTTGACTATTAATCATCTAATCGAGCCGTTACTTTGGTCCTGCTTGGCTTGGAACGGACGGCGATGGGCTTCCGGCAAATTGCGCCACTTTTTCGAGCTTCTTGCGCGCGGGCCTTCACCGTTGCGCTGGCTCTCGCATTATTGCTGGTGACGCAGACACAAACTCAGGCTGCTGATCCTGAGCCCAAGCGGGTGATGATGCTGCATTCATTCGGTCTTCGCTTCAGGCCGTGGACTGATTATTCGGAAGCCATTCGCGCCGAAATAAGCAAACGCGGCAACGTGGATTTTCAGGACCACTCGCTTTTGAACGCCCGGCGAAATAGCGACAAATCGGACGCGTCATTTGTCGAGTATCTTCGCAACCTGAATGTCGATCAGCCGCCCGATCTGATCGTCGCTATCGGAGCGCCGGCCGCCAATTTCGTGCAGGCGCACCGCAAGGACCTTTTTGCAAAAACGCCCATGCTATTCACGGCAATCGAGCGACGCCGGGTGGATTTCGACAAGCTGACCGAATACGACGCGGTGGTGGCGGCGTCCAATGACGACTATGCTTTTTTTGAAAATATCCTGCACGTACTGCCCCTCACAACGACCATTGCCATCGTTATAGGCGCTTCGCCGAGCGAGACGTGGTGGCGGAACGAAGTGGCCAAGTCCACCGCGCGGTTGGCCGATCGCGTGAAAATTCGTTGGTACAATGAACTTTCCCTGGAAGGCATGCTCAAGGACGCCGCCAACCTTCCACCACACAGCGCAATCTTCTGGATTGGATTCAATGTCGATGCAGCTGGAGTAGCGCATGAAGGTAGCAGCGCGTTTTCACAGCTTTATCGCGTAGCCGACGCGCCGATCTTTTTTCACGATCAGACCTTTTTTGGAGAGGGCATCGTCGGTGGTCCGATGCAGCTGGTTTCCGGCCAAACCAAGAAGGCCGCAGAGGTCGCCCTCCGCATCCTTGACGGCGAAAAGCCGGGTGACATCAAACCGTCATTCGTTGGATTAGCAGCGCCCATGTTCGACTGGCGACAAATGCAGCGCTGGGGAATTACCGAGAGCAGTCTGCCCTCCGGCAGCTCAATCTATTTCCGGGAACCGGCTCCGTGGGAGCGGTACTGGTGGCAAATCGCTCTCACCGTCGCGCTTATTCTATTACAAGGGGGCCTGATATCGGTTCTGCTGGTTGAGCATCGGCGGCGCCAATTCGCGGAAGTGCAGTCGCGGCAGCGTATGGCGGAACTGGCCCATGTCAATCGCTTCTCGACTGCTGGCGAACTGACCGCCTCAATCGCTCACGAACTAAACCAACCGCTCGGCGCTATTCTGGCCAACGCCGAGACCGCCGCCGTGATCCTTAGATCTCAGAGCCCCGACGTCGTTGAACTGACGGATATTGTCGACGATATTTTGCAAGATGACCGGCGCGCCGCCGAAGTCATCCAGAGGATGCGCAGCCTTCTGAAAAAGGCACCGTTCGAACAGAAACAATTAGACCTCAATGAAATTGTGCAAGAGACGATCAGCTTTCTCTCGGCGTTGGCCGTTAGCCGCCAATTCGAAATGGTTAGTGCCCTCACGCCCAGTGCGCTTCCGATCATGGGCGACCGCATCCAGCTTCAACAAGTCATTCTGAATCTGATCGTGAACGGGATCGACGCCATGAAGGATACGCCTGTCGCAAACCGCATCATCGGCATCCGGACATCGCGCGTCGAAACGTTTGCCCAGCTATCGGTGTCTGACCGCGGCTCAGGCATTCCCGCAGACAAACTGAAAGAGGTCTTCGAACCGTTCTTTACCAGCAAGGCGGAGGGCATGGGCATGGGACTGTCCATCGCGCGCACCATCATCGAGGCACACAACGGGTTGATATGGGCAAAAAATCGCGACCACGGCGGTGCGTCATTCCGGATCAAGCTTCCTCTGGTCCAATAGTTGCGATCAGGGGCCGACGCGGAGATGGGAAGGACCGAAGCAGGCGTCGCTTATCTTGGCATTGCCAGGCCGCCGCGCTACTTTGCCGTTTCACCAGCAGGAATTCCAAACGATGGGACTCATCAGCAGGAGGTATGCTTTGAGCAGCGCAAGACTCGTGCGCTGCGGTCTGGCTGCCGCCGCTTTCGGATGGTTCTGGATTTCATGTCCCGCCACCGCGATCGAACTCACGGCGGCGCAGCAAAGCCTCTATACCACGGTGTCGATCTTCCCCCCGTCGGCCACATCGATGACGGTGTGCTATGGTTTTGTATGCCGGCGTCGCGAAATCATGAACTTCACCCCAGCCGACCGCGCTGCCCTGAGTAAGATCCTCGGAGCCGGGCGCAGCTCGGGCGCTGCAGAGCGAGCAGCCGTGCAGAAAGCTGTGATCTGGTTCGATCGCCGCATAGGGCCGATCATCGGCACTGACAAGCGCGTCGCAAACGCCGACATCCGAACGTTCGACGACAAACACAATTTCGATTGCTGGGACACGACCCGCAACACGACAAGCTTGCTACTGATGCTGCAGGAGCGGGGCCTTCTCAAACATCACGTTGTCGGCGATCCGCATTACCGCGGCTATGTAATTAACCTGCAGTTGCCGCACAATACGGCTGTTCTGATTGATCGCGCAACCAGGACCGAATGGGTTGTAGACATGTGGACGCGCGCGTATGCCCAGCCGCCCGATGTCAAGCCGCTCGCGGAATGGATCAAAGAGAAGTAAATATGCGAACCGGCGTTGCCGGTTGCCGGGTGGTGGCGGCATCAAGCCGAGCAACAAGCTAAGCCTCAATCGGGGCGCTTGCGCGGGAAGCTCGGCATTGCCGTGCTCACTACCATCGCTGCGATGACGCGATGACCCAAAGCCGTCCTTCCACCCCTACCGCGCCACGACCAAGGTGCTACGCTCCTCCTTCCATTGGCTTGGTCTCTGGAGGGAGGGGCACATGCGACGGCGGGACCTTCTCGCGGGATGGTTGGCCACCACAACAATGGCGACTGCGCTGTGGGCAGCCGAACAAAATAAGGTCTACCGATTGGCAGTTTGCAGCCAGTCAGGAATGGAAAATTTCGCACTGACCTACTGGACGATCCTTTTTAATCGCTTGGCTCAGATGGGGTTCACGGAGGGCAAGAACCTCATGGTGGATCGATATGCCACTGAGGGCCGGCCCGAACGCTTCGAGGAGATCGCGCGCAAGATCGTGCAAGCTAAACCCGACGTCATAGCGCTTGGGTTCGATCATCAATTCATCCTGCAGGTCGCAAAAGAGACGACCACAATTCCGATTGTTGCCACGTTTGGTGATCCCGTCGCCGCTGGAATTGTAAAGAACATGGCCAGGCCGGAACGCAACATCACTGGCGTCTCCTTGGATGCCGGGATCGAGATGCAAGGGAAGCACCTCGAAATTCTCCGGCAAGCCGTGCCTTCGGTATCGCGCGTCGCCTATCTCTCGAACCGTGCAGAATGGGAAGGGGCTTGGGGACAAGCTGTCAGAGAAGCGGGCCAGCGGTCGGGAGTTTCAATCATCGGCATGCCGATGGAGCGTTCGGCGAGAGAACCGGAATACCAGCAAGCCTTCGCGACGATGGCGCAGCAATCGGTTGAAGCGCTGATGGCCAACGGGCATCCTCCCAACTCCGGACACCGTGAGCTGATACTTGGACTTGCAGTGAAATATCGGCTGCCATCGATTACCTGGTGGACCGACATTGCCGACAGTGGACAGGTATTTTTGGCCTATGCGCCGGACTATCCCTATTATTTACTTCGCTGGGCGGATGAAGTCGGCCAAGCTCTCAACGGTGTTCCGCCAGCTGAAATCCCTATCCAGCAGCCAACGAAACTCATGCTTGCGATCAACCTGAAGACCGCGAAGGCGATTGGCCTCGATGTGCCTACCACACTGATCCTCAGGGCTGACAAAGTGATCGAATGAGGGAGCAGTCGTACGTTGCCTCGCATGTCGCCTTATGCCCCCAAGCTGAATTTTCTCTGCTAGAATCGGTAAGATCGACGTGGATTGTATCGAACAGTCAGCGACGAACATTACCGCAAGTGAGCTTGATGCGATCTCGGCTGAATTTGGTCATTGCGATTGCGTTGGCTGCCGTTGTGGTTGCTGTCCTATACGTCACGTATCGCCTTGTCGATCCGTTGCCGCCACGTCGCTTCGCCATCGCGGCTGGGGCGGCAGGATCGGGCTACGACAACTTTGCGAGGCAATACGCTCGCATACTCGCGCGTCATGGCGTCGAACTGGAGATCCGCAACTTTGCCGGCGCCGTTGAAAATCTGGATCAGCTGCGCGATGCCTCCTCCGGGGTGCAGGCTGCCTTGACGACCTTTGGCGTCACGCAATCAGCCGATGCGAATACCTTCTATTCGCTTGGAGGGGTATTCGATGCCGCAATATTCATTTTTTACCGGAACTCGGAGCCTGTTACGCTCTTTTCGCAATTTCGCGGCAAGCGCCTCTCCATCGGCATAACCGGAACCGCCCTGCGATTGTCAATGACGGCAGTTCTAAAGGCCACTCAAGCGCTGGATGCTTCCACCCAACTCCTGGATGATCCGGATTACACCAGAGCGATCGACGCATTCGTGGCAGGCGAAATCGACGTGGTGGTCATTCCACAGCAAGACCTCAATCGCGCGCAGGATGTCCTCAGCATTCCTGGTGTTCGGCTCATGAGCGTCGCGCAGGCTGAAGCCATCGCCCAGATAGTCCCCGGGCTCAAGCACGTGGTGCTCTGGCGAGGTCTCCTTGACCTCAGCCGCGACATCCCCAATGCAAACGTCGATATGCTCGCTTCCCGCAATAGAATGCTGGTGCGAAAGACTCTTCATCCAGCCTTGCAATATTTGCTGCTGGAAGCGATGCGTGAAGTCCATTGGCCCGCAGGCGCCTTCAATCGCCTCGGTGAGTTTCCGGCCGAGCAACCCAATGATTTGCCTCTTTCTCCAACTGCAGAGGCATTTTACCGCTCTGGCCCGTCCTTCTGGCAACGCTACACAACCTTCTGGCTATCGTCGCTTCTCAACCGGATTGCATTCTTTATCATTCCGGTCATCCTGACGCTGATCCCCCTGATCGGCTTTGCGCCGCGCATTTACAGATGGCTCCATGTTCGTCGCATAGATCAATTGCACCGCGCTCTCGGAAATCTGGAACGGGAGCTTGCGCAGAAGACCGACTCATCCCTAATGGAAGAACGTCAGCGACGAATCGCCGAAATCGAAGCTGGCGTGAGGTCGCTGAGAGTTGCGCCTGCATTTGAAGTCGATCTGCAACGACTCAAGGCGCACTTGCGCATGGTGCAGGAAGACGTTCGTCGGATGGGAGCATTTTCCTAAGAGCCAGCATTTCTGCTATTGGCCACAAAGCAGGCGTGCCGAAGGCTAGCCCCGACGTCCGCTTCCGAGGGTAGCATCGCCAACTCTGTGAGCGTTCTGGATTTATGAGTACACGCCCTAGGCAGCAGCCCCAGCTTTCGACAAAACCGACATGTGATCATGGCTTGCGGCTCAAGGCCGGGACGACGGAATGACTGACATGGACAACGCTCGCACGACTTGGCGCGCCACCGTGCTCACCCTGTTTCCGGAGATGTTCCCCGGCCCGCTCGGCGTCAGCCTCGCTGGCAAGGCGCTCTCGTCGGGCGTGTGGACGCTGGAGGCGCGCGACATCAGGGACTCGGCCACTGACCGCCATCGCAGCCTGGACGATACACCGGCCGGGGGCGGACCGGGAATGGTGCTGCGGGCAGACGTGCTGGCCGCGGCGATCGACGCGGCTGATATCACGCCGGAGCGTCCGCGGCTCCTGATGAGCCCGCGCGGTCGGCCATTGACCCAGTCCCGCGTAGTGGAGCTCGCGGCCGGGCCGGGACCGGTGATCGTTTGCGGCCGCTTTGAGGGCGTCGATCAGCGAGTGATCGAGGCTCGCGGCCTCGAGGAGGTCTCGATCGGCGATTACGTGCTGTCCGGCGGCGAAATCGCCGCATTGGCGCTGATCGATGCCTGTGTCCGGCTTTTGCCGGGCGTAATGGGGAAGCTCGCCTCGGGAGCCGATGAGAGCTTTTCGGCGGGCCTATTGGAATACCCGCAATATACCCGTCCGCAGGTGTTCGAGGGCCGGGCGATCCCGGAAGTCCTGTCATCGGGTGACCATGCGCGGGTTGACGCCTGGCGGCGCGCGGAAGCCGAGGCCCTGACCAGAGCGCGGCGGCCGGATCTGCTCGGGGGTAATTCCGACGACCAAAAACGCCCAAAAGGCGCGACGGAAGGGTGACAAGCCACTGGGTTTGCCGTATAGCAGCGCCAAATCCGCGCAACCGAGCAGTTTCGGGCAATGTGGCACCCCAGTTGCCGCGAGGAGATGCTCGAACCGACTGAAGTGCGCCTACGGGCTACTGATTACGAACACTTGCGCAGCCCTCGCCTTGGCGGCTGGGGCGCGCCGCCGATGGAGAATTTGCGATGAACCTCATTCAAGAGCTCGAAAAAGAGCAGTTCGAAAAGCTGTCGGCCGGAAAGCAAATTCCGGAATTCGGACCCGGCGACACCGTGATCGTCAACGTCAAGGTGGTCGAAGGCGATCGCTCCCGCGTGCAGGCCTATGAAGGCGTCTGCATCGGCCGCTCCGGCGCCGGCCTCAATGAGAGCTTCACGGTGCGCAAGATTTCGTACGGCGAAGGGGTGGAACGCGTATTTCCGGTGATGTCGCCGATGATCGACTCGATCAAGGTGGTGCGCCGCGGCAAGGTCCGTCGCGCCAAGCTGTATTACCTGCGCAACCTGCGCGGCAAGTCGGCCCGCATCGTCGAGAGAACCGAACGCGCCACCGCGGTCGGCGAGTAAATTCTCGCAGCATTCCATCGAAACGGCGCGGGCTCACACCCGCGCTTTTTTGTTGTCCGGCTGCGCTCGCAACCAGACGGGATGCAAACGCATGTCGCACTTCCACGGGGCATGTGTTATAAAAGGCACCGATGTTTCCGGATCGCCACACAATCGCGTCTCGCGTCGTCCTGGACGACCGCAGTCGGCTGCCATGGCGCTTTTTCGGTCGGCTGACGACCGCCGCCCTCGCGGCTTGACCGCCGGCGCGCATTTGCCGCGCGCGGTTGCATTTCGAATTCAAATCTCGATCAAGGCCTGAAACAATGTCCAAACCTTCCACGCTGTACGACAAGATCTGGAACGACCATCTGGTCCACGAGGCCGATGACGGCACCTGCCTGCTCTATATCGATCGGCATCTGGTCCACGAGGTGACGTCGCCGCAGGCGTTCGAAGGTCTGCGCACCACCGGCCGCAAGGTGCGGGCGCCGGAGAAAACGCTGGCGGTGGTGGATCACAACATCCCGACCACGGACCGCTCCAAACCCAATCCCGATCCGGAAAGCATCGAGCAGATGCGGGTGATGGCTGATAACGCCAGGGAATTCGGCATCGAATACTACAACGAATTCGACAAGCGTCAGGGCATCGTGCACGTCATCGGTCCCGAGCAGGGCTTTACGCTGCCGGGGACCACCATCGTGTGCGGCGACAGCCACACCTCGACCCATGGCGCGTTTGGCGCGCTGGCGCACGGCATCGGGACTTCGGAAGTCGAGCATGTACTGGCGACGCAAACCCTGATCCAGAAAAAAGCCAAGAACATGCGGGCCATTGTCGACGGCAAGTTGCCGGACGGCGTGACCGGCAAGGACATCATCCTTGCGATCATCGGCGAGATCGGCACCGCCGGCGGCACCGGCTATGTGCTCGAATATGCCGGCGAGGCCATACGCGCGCTCTCGATGGAGGGCCGCATGACCGTGTGCAACATGTCGATCGAGGGCGGTGCCCGCGCCGGGCTGGTGGCTCCCGATGAAAAAGCGTTCGAATTCCTCAAAGACAGACCAAAGGCGCCGAAAGGCGCGGCGTGGGATGCCGCGATGCGCTATTGGGAAACCTTGCGAAGCGATGATGGCGCGCACTTCGATCACGAGATCCGGCTCGATGCGGCAAAGCTGCCGCCGATCGTTACCTGGGGCACCTCTCCGGAAGACGTGGTTTCGATCACGGGCATGGTCCCCGACCCCGACCGGATCGCGGATGAAGCCAAGCGGCTCTCGAAGCATCGCGCGCTGAACTATATGGGTCTCAAGCCCGGCACCAGGATTACCGACATCAAGCTCGATCGCGTGTTCATTGGATCCTGCACCAACGGGCGCATCGAGGACCTGCGCGCGGCGGCGAAGATCGCGGAAGGCAGGACGGTCAATGGTCACGTCAACGCCATGATCGTGCCGGGATCGGGGATCGTGAAGGAACAGGCGGAAGCAGAGGGTCTCCACAAGATCTTCCTCAAGGCTGGCTTCGAATGGCGCGAACCGGGCTGCTCGATGTGCCTGGCCATGAACCCGGACAAGCTTAAGCCGGAAGAGCGCTGCGCTTCGACCTCGAACCGCAACTTCGAAGGCCGCCAGGGGTTCAAGGGGCGCACGCATCTGGTCTCGCCAGCGATGGCGGCAGCGGCGGCGATCGCCGGGCATTTCGTTGACATCAGGGAGTGGCGCTAGCGCTCTCGATGCGTTCGCCTATCTTTCGTTGCGCGAACCGAGCTAGCGACTAGCTCCGTACTCTTCGCTCAAGCTCGAGGCATTTCCGAAGTGAGTCGTTAAGCTGTTGCGATCAGACTGGATCGACATTGGCTTAGCGTCGCGAGGTGCCCGATGGCCGAGAAATCCGAATTCATCGACATGATCAGCGAGGCGACGCGCCAGACCAGGCGCCGCGTCGTGCGCCCTGCGGCCGAGCCCGTCGCCGAGGAAGCATCCCGACTCAGCCACTGGCCCCCGGACCGTTGGCAGCAGTGGCGGCTGGAGACGTTGACGCCGTGGAAGCTAAGGCCATGGCGATTCAAGAACTGGGACTGATGCGCTCACCATTGGTACGCGCAATGAGATCGGGCGCCGTTGCGGGCGCCCGATCTGTTTTCGAATCCTGACATCGCTTCTCTGAGCAACTGTCGTTCAACCCGTCCCAACGATCCCGTTGAGTGTTTACCAGTACCGGTGATGGCGGTGGTGGTGGCGCCAATGATGGTGTCGCCAGTGATGGTGCCGCCAGTAATGGTGCCGCCAGTGGCGGAAGTGGCAAATGCGACGCGGACCGTAGTAGGTCAAGACGATCCGGCAACGACGGTATGGCCGGTAGTACGCATAATCATAGTAGGGATAGAAGGCCGCTCCATAGAAGGCGCGCCGGTGGAAGTGATGACGATGGAAGCCAACGCCTCTGGTGTGGAACGCTGGACCGGCGCGGAAGCCGCTGCCTCGGAACACGCCGCCCGGGCGGATCCCACCGTAATGAAACGCTCCGCCTCCGCGACCAAATCCGCCGGAGTGAAACGCGCCGCCACCACGACCAAATCCGCCGGAGTGAAACGCTCCGCCGCCACCCCGGCCAATTCCGCCGCCATGGAACCCGCCGCCGCCTCCGCCATGGTGACCGCCGAAGCGGACTTCTGTCGTCAGCCCATCCCGCGCGGCAATTGGTGTCGCGCCGGGGTTGATCGGCGACATCGCTTCGGCGCGCTGACCCGGTACGCCCGAGAACGCCAGAATCGCGGCCGCCGCAAGGCCCGAACGTACCAGGCAATGGCCGCGCCCGGCACTTGAGAGTTTGATCATCTGTTTAATCCTCCTCGACAAGGCATCGAAAGCCGAGTCGTCCGACGACTCGTTTTCGGCACATCATTTGCGGTCGCTCCCAACGTAAAAAGTAAGATGCGCCAGATGAACGCGCTCTGAATACGCGCGCTATCATCGATCAGTGATGCGGTAGCGGCAACGCTGCGTCAGCGCTGAAAGGACGGCATGGCGCCCTACGTTTTGGTGCAGATCGCCGACCGCGAAGCTTGTGATCGCTGTCCGACGCAGTTCTTTGACGTGTTCAGGAAATTCGACGGAAGATTGTTGTCAGCCGACGAAGCCCCGACTGTGGTTGATTTGCGCCGCAGCGAGGCGCTCGGACCCTGACCTGTTACGGCCCAAAGTTAAGCCCGAACACGAATGGAGCCGGCGTCGAATACGGATAAGGCCGGTATTCATACGGCCGCGCGTAATAGCGCGGGCGGTAATGCGCTCGATCAACATGGTAATGTCGGTGACGCCGATGGGAGCGCCGCGAGCTGACGTCGGTCGCTTCCGCGATTCCCGGGACTTGCGCGGCAACCTGCAAAGCATCCGCTGCTGCGGAGTCGATGGCCGGGCCCGAGAAGGCCAGGCCGAGCGCGGCCAACGCCGGGGCGAACCATCTGATCATCGAAAGCTCCTCGGTGACGACCATGCCGCAGCGGTTGCTGGTCACGCCGACAACTCGGCCGCCTAGCCCGGCCTCCAGAAGCAGTTCATGCGAGGAACGATCACCGTTCCGCTGGGCCGGTATTCCTGCACGTAGTTCGCGGTGCATTCGCGCACGGCGTTACGACCGGGATAATAGCGCGGATAGACGCCATCGAAGCTCGACTCGTAATACGGTTGAACTCGCAGCCGGGTTGGAGGTCGCCGGTTCTGGCGCTGGGCTGAGGCATCGGTCGGGCCGGAGTTCCATTGCTGGCCGATCCGGCTGTCCTGCGGCGCGCTCTGCGCGCGCGCCATGGGTCCGAAAACCGCGCCCCCTAAAGCGACCAATACTGCCGCCGTGATGAACCGCATCATTACGCCCGCCCCGAATTGTTTCGGTCGCAAGGTCTCCGATTGACGCGCCGAGGTCAACTGCAGACGCCCCGCGCAAGTCGGCGGCTTGCCGCTCGGATCGGCACAAAGTTGTTCGGGGGCCGTATGCACGAGCGCGCGGGCCGGGCTAAACAGGCGACATGTGGCAGACCGCGAAAGCCCCCTCGCTTGCCGAGATGGAAACCATGGCGCACGAGATCTTCGCGCGCCTGCCGAGAACCTTTCGCGATCTCTGCGAAGGCGTGATCATCCGCGTCGACGATTTTCCGAGCGGGGAGGTGATCGAGGAGATGAAAGCGGAAAGCGAATTCGACCTGCTCGGCCTGTTTCAGGGCGTCGGACTCCCCTTCCACAGCAATCAGGACATTGCCCGGCTGCCGAACATGATCTGGCTCTACCGCCGGCCGATGCTGGATTACTGGGCCGAACACGATGAAGCGTTGGGCGATATCATCCGCCACGTGCTGATTCACGAGATCGGCCACCATTTCGGACTTTCGGACGAGGATATGGAGGAAATCGAAGCAAACGCCGGATAGACCATGGGCGGCATTGTCGCCGTCGGTCCCGTATTCGCAGCCCCAAAGGTGCTAGCAGTCGCCGTTTGTTAGCCAGTTTGTGCTTTAATGCCGACGAGTTCCGCGATAAACCAGCGGCCGAAACGCGTTGCGTCAATCCGAACCGAGAAATGCGACCATGGACAAGTTCACCACGCTGGAGGGCCTCGCCGCGCCGCTGAAGATCATCAATGTCGATACCGACATGGTCATCCCCAAGCAGTATCTGAAGACCATCAAGCGCACCGGGCTTGGCAAGGGATTGTTTTCGGAGCAGCGCTACAGGGATGACGGCAGCGAGAACCCGGACTTCATCCTCAACAAGCCTGCCTATCGCAACGCCAGAATCCTCGTGGCCGGCGATAATTTCGGCTGCGGTTCGAGCCGCGAACACGCGCCATGGGCGTTGCTGGATTTCGGCATCCGCTGCGTGATCTCGACCTCGTTCGGCGACATCTTCTACAACAACTGCTTCAAAAACGGCATATTGCCGATCCGCGTCAGCCAGGAAGACCTCGACAAATTGTTCGACGACGCCGAGCGCGGCGCCAATGCGACGCTCACCATCGATCTGGCCAATCAGGAGATCCGCGGTCCCGACGGCGGCACCGTGAAATTTGAAATCGACCCGTTCCGCAAGCACTGCCTGATGAACGGTCTCGACGATATCGGCCTCACGATGGAAAAGAAGCAATCGATCGACGCGTACGAAGCAAGGGCGAAAACCGAACGCACCTGGGCCTGATCTTACTCGGGAGCCTTTCGAAAAAAGGCGCTGGAGCTGCGCTAGATGCAGCCTGATGTCGTCACGTTCTGGCACGGGCCCATCGACCGGTTGCGGCTGACGTGCCTGCGCTCGCAGATCGCCGCAGGCCATAAAGTCACCGTCTACAGTTTCGATCCGATCCGGAACTTGCCCAAGGGGGTCGGCAACGCCGAAGCCGAGGCAATCCTGCCTTACGCGTTCTCCGAACGGCTGCGGCCGCCGCAACCCGACGGATCGTGGCGCGACTGGACCACGTTGCAGTTCAGCGATTTCTTTCGGATGCGGTTGATGGCCGAGGGCGCGGGCATGTGGCTCGACCCGGACGTGCTGCTGCTCAAGCCCATCCAGCTCGACGTTGCGAAGCCCTATTTCGCCTGGGAGCGGGCGCGCCAGCTCGGCAACTCCGTGCTTTATCTGCCATCACGAGATCCGATCGTGCTGGCGTTCGAAAGGCTGATCGAGCAGGAGGAGTTGACCCCGGAATGGCTGGCGTGGCGGCATCGCCTGTCATTTCTCCTGAGAAGGCTGCGCGGCGGGTCCCAGCGTCTGGCCGATGTCCGCGTCGCAATTTACGGCCCGGCGGCGTTGACCGCGCTGGCCAAGCGCGCCGGTTCCTTGCGTCATGCAATGCCGCGGCAATCGTTCTACAGCGTTCATGCCTCGCCGAGGCTGTTCTTCGATCGCTCGAATTTTTCGGCAGTGATCGCCGATGCCCGGGTCATCGGGCTGCACATATCGCCGAAGGGACGTGGCAACCAGTCGCCTGTGCCCGGCAGCTTGTATGCATGGGCTGCGGAACGGTTCGGGACCTCTTGAGCATCGTCTCCATCGCCTAGACGGATAACATCAACTCCCCGCGGCCGTGATGGCGTCGGCGATTTCGATGGTCCGTCTTGCCATCTCGGCGTGCAGCCGCTCGACCATCCGGCCGTCGAGCTGGATCGCGCCGCGCGAGGCGTTTTCCGGGCGTTCGAAGGCGGCGATCACCTTGCGGGCGTATTCGACCTCCTCCGCCGGCGGAGTGAAGATGGCGTTGCAAGCCTCGATCTGGCCGGGATGGATCAGGGTCTTGCCGTCGAAACCGAGATCGCGTGCCTGGGTGCATTCCTGCCCAAACCCGTTGACGTTGCTGAGATCGCTGTAGGGTCCGTCGAGTATCTCCAGCCCATAGGCGCGGGTGGCGAGGATGCAATGGGTGATCATCGGCAGCATCGCCGCGCGGCCGGGCTGCATTCGGATCCGCGTCTCGCGCGAGATATCGTTCGGACCGAACACGAAGCCGGCTAGCCGCATCTCGGAATCCCGCGAAGCGGCGGCGAGTTCCTCGGCGTGCAGCACCGCGCGCGAAGTTTCGATCATCGCCCAGACCCTGATCGATATCGGCGCGTTGATGTCGCTAAGCCGATCGGCGATCGCCGTCAGATCCTTCACGCTGGAAATTTTCGGAACCAGAATCCCGTCGGGCCGGGCCTTGCCGGCCATGGTCACGTCATCGATCCACCACGGAGAATCCAGTGCGTTGATGCGGATCAACACCTCGCGCCTGCCGAACCCGCCTGCCGCCACGGCAGCGGCGATCTGATCGCGCGCCAAGCCCTTGGCTTCGGGCGCGACGGCATCCTCGAGGTCGAGAATGATCCCATCGGCCGGCAGGCTGCGGGCTTTTTCCAGCGCCCGCGCGTTCGAACCCGGCATGAACAACAGGCTACGGCGAGGACGGGTCATGGCTATCCCCTTCGGATCAAGCTAAAAAGGCGATAACATCCCGGGCCTTGCTTCGAAAGCCTTGTTCCGCACCAAGGCTTATGGTTAGCAACGCGCATGTCATCGTTTCCGCAGGACCTGATCGCCGGATACCGCAGCTTCTCGGCGCAACGACTGCCCACCGAACAGTCACGCTTCCGGGAGCTTGCCGAGCGCGGCCAGTCGCCCGAAGTCATGGTGATCGGCTGCTGCGATTCCCGGGTATCCCCCGAAGTCATCTTCGACGCGGGCCCCGGCGAGTTATTCGTGGTGCGCAACGTCGCCAATCTGGTTCCGGTCTATCAGCCCGACAGCGGCGCGCACGGCGTCTCCGCGGCACTGGAATATGCGGTCTCGGTCTTGCGCGTGAAGCACATCGTGGTGCTCGGCCACGCTCAATGCGGGGGCATTCGTGCGTTCGTGGACAAAACCGCGCCGCTGTCGCCGGGCGATTTCATCGGCAAATGGATGGCGATGTTCATCAAGCCGGGGGAGCAGGTCGAAAGGCGCGAGCATGAGACCATGCAGGAGTTTACCGTGCGGATCGAGAAGGCCGCGGTGTTCCGCAGCCTGGAAAACCTGATGACCTTTCCGTTCGTTCGGACGCTGGTTGAAAAAGGCGGCTTGAACCTGCACGGCGCCTATTTCGGCGTGGCGGAAGGGACGCTGTTCGTGCTCGATCAGGCCAGCAAGGAATTTCGCAGCCTGAGGGGACAGCAGGCCTGATCCGCTCGCGGGCCGCGAGCATCACCGATGCGCAAATCGATCTGAACTGGCCGCATACGTCCTTACTCGCCGCCGTGATCGCCGCCGCTCCAGCGATCCGACAATGCCAGCATGAACGCCGACACCACGAACACCAGATGCACGCCGACCAGCCAGGCGAGCTTCTGAGGCTCGAAGACAGTGTCGATGTTCATGAATGCCTTGAGCACCTGGATCGCCGAGATCGCCACGATCGAAGCGAGCAATTTCTGCTTCAGTCCGCCGAATTGGATCTTCGTCATCCAGTCCGGCCAGTCGGGGTGGCCGCGCGGATCGATCTTGGAAACGAAATTTTCGTAGCCCGAAAATACCACGATGAGAATCAGATTGCCGCTCAGGGAGACGTCGATCAGGCTCAGCACGCCCAGGATGATGTCGGACTCCTTGGAGCCCGGCGCATGGATGATGAACTCCCAGAGTATCATGCAGAATTTCAGCAACAGCACGGCGAGGCTGACGACGAGGCCGAAGTAGAACGGCGCCATCAGCCAGCGGCTGTTGAAGATCAGCTTTTCGAAGCCGTTCTCGACGCGTTTCAGGGTCGGATTGGGCCGGTACGGAGCGGGCTGTTCGCTCATCTGGAGTTCGCGCTCCGGTTCGGCGCTCATGCGGCCTTTTTCTTGGCGCTGATCAGCTTGCGGTTGATCAGGCACTCGGCAATCTGGATCGCGTTCAGCGCCGCGCCCTTGCGGAGATTGTCCGAGACGCACCACAGCACGAGACCGTTTTCCACGGTGGCGTCCTCGCGGATGCGGCTGATGTAAGTCGCGTCCTCGCCTGCCGCCTCATAGGGGGTGACGTAGCCGCCGGGTTCGCGCTTGTCGATCACCAGGCATCCCGGCGCATTGCGCAGGACATCGCGAGCCTCGTCGGCCGAGATCGGCCTCTCGAATTCGATGTTGACCGCTTCGGAGTGGCCGACGAACACCGGCACCCGCACGCAAGTCGCGGTCAGCTTGATTTTGGGATCAAGAATCTTCTTGGTCTCCATCATCATCTTCCACTCTTCCTTGGTGTAGCCGTCCTCCATGAACACGTCGATCTCGGGAATCACGTTGAAGGCAATCCGCTTGGGGAACTTCTTGGTGACGAGTTCGCTGTTGGTGTAGACGGCCTTGGTCTGCGAAAACAGTTCATCCATCGCGTCCTTGCCGGCGCCGGACACCGACTGATAGGTCGAGACGACGACGCGCTTGATGCCCGCCTTGTCGTGCAGCGGCTTGAGTGCGACCACCAGCTGCGCGGTCGAGCAGTTCGGATTGGCGATGATGTTCTTCTTCACGAAGCCGGAAAGGGCGTCCGCATTGACCTCGGGCACGATCAGCGGCACGTCGGGATCCATTCGCCACGCCGACGAATTGTCGATCACGACCGTGCCGGCCGCGCCGATTTTCGGCGACCATTCTTTCGAGACGGCGCCGCCCGCCGACATCAGGCAGATATCGACATCGCTGAAGTCGTAATTCTCGAGCGCTTTGACCTTCAGGGTGCGGTCGCCATAGGACACTTCAACGCCCATGCTGCGCCGAGAGGCCAGCGGCACCACCTCGTCCGCCGGGAATTTGCGCTCGTCGAGAATGTTGAGCATCTCCCGCCCCACATTGCCGGTCGCTCCGACCACCGCGACTTTGTAACCCATCGTTCACTCTCCGAAGCAAAATGCTCCCCCGCCGCTTCGAGAACGAAGGGAAGAGGCAGCGCTTCTATGCGAGAAACGCCGTTAAGACAACGTTAGACCCGAGCCGTTTCGATGCTCGGTCGCAATCGGGCGTTCGATGCGATCCCTTTGGCAGCGCCCAGGCACCTCCCATCAATCCCGCATTCATCCGGCGCTGACCAGCTTTGCCGACGAGTGTCACCGCATGCTGGCGCATCTCATTGCCTATGTGGGTGCGCTGGCGCTGCTTGCCAGCGGCAGCATCCATCTATGGGACCACTTGCTCTCGGACGAACTGCCTTCGATCGTCGAGCAGTCGACCGCAGCTTGGCGCGCGACCGGGCGGTCAAATCTGGCTTGTGCGGGCAGCGCATTGGATTTTCCAGACAAAACAGGGAGCTACGAGGTCTTCCGGCGTTCGTCGGGCGGCGGCAAGGACATGATTCGCTGGGCGGCACGAGACGGCACGCAAGGCGCTGCCGAGCTTGAAGCACCGGCCGAACTCAAGAGAATCAACTGCACCGCTGCCCCGGCCGTCGCAACGTCGGCGGACTGGCTAATCTCGGCCGCCAACCCGTCGCTGCGGGGCGCGCTGTGATCCCGCCAGATCACCAAGGTGCTGGTATCGTATCCGTTTTTCGCTTCGATCCGTATTATTGTCGCGCACTGTGGCCGGTTTGACCTTGTGGCTGCACAGGCGCGGCAGCTACAGTGAGGGCCAGACCAGAAATGGCGGCCCCGGCCGCCCGTGAGGACATGATGAGCCCAAAACTTCTTGCAAGCAGGTTTGCGACGTTGCTGACCGTGACCGCCGTCCTGGCCATTGGTTTTGACCTGTCCTCCGCCAATGCGCAGCCTAAGCGCCAGTACGACGAGCGTGGCCGGCCCTATTATGGGCCCAGCGGTCCGAACGTTTCCTATCAGCAGGGCCCGCGCACCCGGATCTACGTCACCAAGCGCTCCTGGCTCGACGCCGGTGTCGAGGTATTGCCGGGGGACAGAAAATTCACCGACTACGCATTTCCTCCGGCGCGAACCTTCGGGCGCGAGAACCTCAACCGCCCGATCGACCGCCAGCCGCTGAACCCGCCCTACGACTTCGGCGGCTCTGACGGCGATCTTCTAACCCGCATCCCGCTGTATTGAGCCAGGGCGCCATGCGAATACCGGCGGTTTCGCCGGGCATTTCGCACCCTCTCGTTCCTACACTCTCTAAGCGTGCATCGCCTGCAACTCGTTGACGATCGCCTCGCCCATCTGCGTGGTGCTGGCGGCCGTGGTGGCATCGGACTTGATGTCCGCCGTTCGCAATCCCTTGGCCAGCACTGCCGCGATTGCCGCGTCGACCTTGTCAGCCAGCGTGCCCATGTCGAACGAATAGCGCAGCGCCATTCCAAAGGACGCAATCATCGCGATCGGGTTGGCGAGCCCCTTGCCGGCGATATCGGGCGCCGAACCATGCACCGGTTCGTACAGCGCTCGCCGCTTTTTGGTTTTGACATCGACCTCGCCCAGCGACGCCGAGGGCAGCATGCCGAGCGAACCCGTCAGCATCGCGGCGATGTCCGAGAGCATGTCGCCAAAAAGATTGTCGGTCACGATAACGTCGAACTGCTTCGGCCATTTCACCAGGTTCATGCCGCCGGAATCGGCGAGCTGATGTTCGAGCTCCACGTCCTGGTACTCGCGCGCATGCACCTGAGTGACGACCTCGTTCCAGAGCACGCCCGACTTCATCACATTGCGCTTTTCCATCGAGGTCAGCTTGTTGCGCCGCTTGCGCGCGAGATCAAAGGCGACACGGGCGATGCGCTCGACCTCGTAGGTGTCGTAGACCTGGGTGTCGATGGCGCGCTTCTGGCCGTTGCCGAGGTCGGTGATGGTTTTCGGTTCGCCGAAATACACCCCACCGGTGAGCTCCCGCACGATCATGATGTCGAGACCCTCGACCACGGCGCGCTTCAAGCTCGAGGCGTCCGCAAGCGCCGGGTAGCAAACCGCAGGACGCAAATTGGCGAACAGGCCGAGGTCCTTGCGCAATCGAAGCAGTCCGGCCTCGGGCCGCGCCTCATAGGGAACGCTGTCCCACTTTGGACCGCCGACCGCTCCGAAGATCACCGCATCCGCTGACATCGCGGTGGCCATGGTGGCATCGGTAATGCTCTGCTTGCTGGCGTCGTAAGCCGCTCCTCCGACCAAGCCCTGCTCGATCTCGAAACTGGCCACGCCCTGCGCATTGAGCCAGTCGATCACGCGCCTGACTTCGGCCATTACCTCGGGGCCGATGCCGTCGCCGGGCAGCAGCAGCAATTTATGCGTCGCCATCAAATTTCCCTCACCGATACGCAACCCTGCCTTGCGTGAGTGCGCGCATCACGCCGAAGGCCGCTGCGGCGAGTGCTAAAGCGGCGTTGCACCGATGGCAAGACACCATTGCTCGCGCACCGCTGTGCAACCCTCGCTTTGGCTGCCACAATGACCAGGCCGGAGACTCCCGTGAAAGCCAGCGCCGATCCCTCCCCACCTGCGAATTCCGCGCGGCTGATCCTGATCCTTTCGCTGGCGCCGTCAGTCGGGCTTGGGATCGGCCGGTTCGCCTATTCGCTGGTGCTGCCGGATATGCGGGACGCGCTCGGCTGGTCGTACTCGGCCGCCGGGTTCATGAACACCATCAATGCCGCGGGCTATCTCCTGGGAGCGTTGGTGGCCTCGAGCTTCATCCGGTATTTCGGTCTGTCCGCGGCAGTGCGCTGGGGAACGCTGGCCTCCATCGCAGCGCTGCTGCTGTGCGCTTTGTCGGGAAATTTTGTCGTCCTGAGCTTCGCACGTTTACTGGTCGGTGTCGGCGCGGCGGTCGCTTTCGTCGCCAGCGGCGCACTGGCTGCGCGGATGGCTCAGGCGCAGCCGGCGCGGGCAAACCTGCTGCTAAGCCTGTTTTACGCCGGACCGGGGCTCGGCATCCTCTCGTCGGGCCTGATCGCGCCTTTTGTGCTGGAGACATTCGGTCCCGGTTCATGGTGGATCGTATGGTGGGCAATGACGCTGCTCGCATCGGCGATGACGATCCCGCTGATGCTGGTGCGGATCGATGCCAACCACGCCCTCGCCGAAGCCGCGCCGTCACCGTTTACCATCCGCCCGGTGCTGATCTATCTCGCAGGCTATTTCCTGTTCGGCGCCGGCTACATTGCCTACATGACTTTCATGATCGCCTATGTCCGTGACGCCGGTGGCGGCGCCGCGGCTCAAAGCGCGTTCTGGAGCCTGATCGGCGTCAGCGCCTTCCTGACGCCCTTGCTGTGGCGGGGCGTACTGGGCTTCGACCGCGGCGGCCTTTCCACCGCGATCATTCTGGCCGTCAATGCGGTTGGTGCAGCGCTGCCTCTACTCGGGCAATCCGCCCTGTTGCTTTCGATATCCGCGCTGGTGTTCGGGGTTTCATTCTTCGCGGTTGTGGCGTCGACCACCGCTTTTGTGCGGTTCAATTATCCGCCTTCGGCATGGCCGAAGGGCATTGCCGTCATGACCATTGCGTTCGGCATCGGCCAGATACTCGGGCCGATCGGAGTCGGAGCCGTCACTGACGCGTTCGGCAGCCTGTCGCTCGCGCTGAACGTTTCAGCAGCGATGCTGGCGCTCGGCGCGATCGCCTCGGCATTCCAGACAAAGCTGAAGCGCCGGGGCGATGAGAGGCTCAGCTCCCGCTGAAGGAATTGTATCCCTGGTCTTCCCAGTAACCGCCCTTGTAGTCGTTGGTGACCTCCATCGAGATCACGTATTTCGGATTTTTGAAGCCGAGCTTGGTCGGCACCCTGATCTTCATCGGATAGCCGTAGGCGCGCGGTAGAATTTCATCGCCGAACCTGAAGGTCATCTGTGTCTGTGGATGCAGCGCGCTCGCCATGTCGAGCGGCGAGTTGTAGCCTTCGACGTCGGCGCACTGGAACCAGCAATACCTGGCGCGGGTGTCCGCGCCGACCAGTTTGAGGAAATCGCGCAGCGGAGTTCCGGTCCAGCTTCCGATCGCGCTCCATCCCTCGACACAGATGTGCCGCGTCACCTGCTTGACCTGCGGCAGCTTGTAGAGCTCGTCCAAGGTCCATGACTTCTTGTTGTCTACGAGCCCGCGCACCTCGAACTTCCAGTCCTTGCCGTCGATGGTGGGGGCGTCCTCCAGATCGTAGTAGCCGTTGAACGGGAACGGCTTGGTTATCGCGCTTTCAGGAAACGTCGGCGCCAGCGCGTTCGGATTGAAGATGAACGCTTGCACGCCATCGTTGAACTTCGAGACTTTCTTCAGCATCTGCTCGGCCGAAAAGCTGTCGGACACATCGCAGCCGGTCAGAAGCGTGAGCGCGCCGAGGCTTGCGCCCCCGGCAATGAAGCGGCGCCGCGCCAGATCCGGCATGATCCTTGCGGCGTCCCGGACCAGCAGTTGCTTGTCTACCCCGGGGATCAGAAGCGAGCGGATTCTGCCCATGATTGTCTCCTCCGAATTCTAGCGGCCGGTGATCATGGCGCGGAGGCTTTTCGGCACCAGCAGCGCCAACGCGATATGGACCACCAGGAACGCAACGATGGCGGCCATGCAGATGAAGTGGACGTAGCGCGCCACTTCATAGCCTCCGAAAGCCGCCGCCAGCCATTGCAACTGAACCGGCTTCCAGATCGAAAGCCCCGACAGCACGATCAGAACGCCGACGACGATGATGCCGGCGTAGAGCAGCCGTTGAACGAAATTATAGGTGGTGAGGTCGGCGTGCGACAGCTTGCCGGTCAGCGCCGCCCTGAGGTCCGTAAACACGCCGCCGGCGCTGATCGGCAGCAGCTTCTTGCGGAAACGGCCGGTTGCAATCCCGACCGCAAGATAGACCAGGCCATTGACCATCAGTAGCCACATCGCGGCGAAGTGCCACAGCAGCGCGCCGCCGAGCCAGTCTCCCAGCGTGATGCTCTTGGAAAACTTGAACGCGAACAGCGGCGAGGCATTGTAGATCTGCCAGCCCGACATGATCATGATGATCGTCGCCACCGCGTTGATCCAGTGCGTGGTCCGCACCCATGCCGGCTGTATGGTTGTCGGTTTTGCCGCTACCGAACGTTCGTCGCTGGCTGCAAGGCTGGACATTTTTCGTATCCTGGGTGTTCCCTGTGGAATCTCGATCCCGATTATACGTCAGGCGTTGCCGGTTCGTTACTGCAATAAAGGTTATGAGATCGATGCCCGCGGGGCATGGCGGTCACAAAAAAGCGAGCCGGGTTGCCCCGGCTCGCGATTTGCAGCTCCTGTTGGCAAGCAGGATCGGGGGCGTTTAAGACGGCATCAGGACGGTGTCGACCACGTGGATGACGCCGTTCGACTGATTGACGTTCGGAATCGTCACGACCGAGGCATCGCCCTTGGAGTCGATGATCGTCACCTTGTCGCCCGATTTCCTGATGGTGAGCTGATCCCCTTCCACCGTCTTGAGCTTTTTGCCATCGGTCAGGTCGGACGCCTCAAGCTTTCCCGCGACGACGTGATAGGTGAGGATCTTGGACAGGGTCGCCTTATTCTCCGGCTTGACCAGATTGTCGACCGTGCCTGCCGGCAGCTTGCCGAACGCCGCATTGGTCGGCGCGAACACGGTGAACGGGCCTTTGCCCTCAAGCGTAGCGACGAGGCCGGCGGCCTTCACGGCGGCGACCAGCGTGGTGTGGTCCTTTGAGTTGACGGCGTTCTGGATGATGTTCTTCGAGGGGAACATCGCGGCGCCGCCGACCATCACGGTCTTTCCGCCTGACATCTCGCTCTTCATCATCTTGTCTTCCGCACTCACGGGCGCAACGAGCGCCGCAGCAAGGGCCAGCGCACCGAACGCGGTGGAAAAAAGTGCAATTCGCTTGGACATCAATGTCTCCCGATCAACTGAGGTGACCGGCGGGTTTCCGCCGGCGAGGAACGACGACGAGTATCGTGATCCGACCGCGTCGCCGTTGAGCCGAGCTACGGGAGGTTCGAGTCGCCGGTTTCAGGGAATAAATTTCTTTGCGGATCTGAAACTTTTTCGCTCCAAATCCGTGTGGCCCTCGCCAGCTGCCGGCTGACCAAACAAGCCGGCATCTCGTCGCGCTCACGCCGGGCAGCAACAGGCGTCAGTCGCGACTGCCCGGGGTCTGCACAAAACCGCGATTCCATGTCGGGCTAATCAGGATCTCGTTGACGCACACGCGCGGCGGCATGCTGGCGACAAAGGCGATGGTGCGCCCGAGATCTTCGGACTGCAGCATCCGCGCCTGCTCCTGTTCGGAAGGGACCACCGGGCGCAGCTTTAGGATCGGCGTTGCGACCTCGCCGGGCGACAGGCAACAAGCGCGCAACCCGTTGACGCATTCGTCCATGTTGAAGGAGTGAGTGAGGGCCAGCACCGCGTGCTTGGTTGTGGTGTAGGCCGGGCCCGGCATCTTCGAGACGTGGCGGCCGGCCCATGAGGCGACGTTGATGATGCAGCCATCCTTTTGCCTGCGCATCGCAGGCAGCACGGCGCGCATGCAATAGAGCACGCCATTGAGATTTATATCGACAAGCTTGTTCCAGCCTTCCAGCTCCATTTCCGCCCAACTGCGTTTAGGCACATTGATGCCGGCGCTATTGACCAGCAGATCGATCTGGCCATGGCGGGCGAGTATTTGCTCGGCGACGTTGTTCACGTCAGCGGCCTTGCTGACGTCGAGCGGAATCGCCTCCGCCTTGCCGCTGGCCTTGGTTATCTTTGCGACCACCGCATCCAGCGTATCCTTGCGCCGCCCGGACACCACCACTGTCCATCCGTCCGCTGCCAGCGCTTCCGCCCCGGCCTCCCCAATGCCGCTGCCGCCGCCGGTGACCCAGGCCACGCGTTTCCCGTTATTTGTCATGCAAACTGTCTCCGTTGCTTTCCGAAGGGCGTCTTTGCTATTGAACTGTTCGCTCGCTGCCGGGCAACTAACCGCATACGCCCTGCCGCAATGATGCATGAATGCGACCAGAAAACCATCATGAACGCCAACCTGTTTTCCCGTCTGTTCGACCACCTCGACGATCCAGCCCGGCTTGCGATCGAAACCGTCGACGGACGGCGCATCAACTATGCCGAGTTGATCGCCGATGCAGCGCGCATGGCCAATGTTCTGGTGGACAGGGGCGTCAAGCCCGGCGACCGTGTCGCCGCGCAAACCGAGAAGTCCGTTCCGGCCCTGGTACTCTACCTCGCCGCCGTGCGGGCGGGCGCGGTGTATCTTCCGCTAAACACCGCATACACGCTCAATGAACTCGAGTACTTCATCGCCGATGCCGAGCCGTCGCTGGTGGTGTGCGACCCGTCGAAAGCGGAAGGCATCGGCGCCATCGCGCGCAAGGTGGGCGCCAGCGTGGAGACGTTAGGCGCCGACGGCAACGGCTCGCTGACCGAGGCGGCCGCGGCCGCAAGCGCCGAATTCGAAACGGTTCGCCGCGCCGACGATGATCTGGCGGCGATCCTCTACACCTCAGGAACCACCGGGCGATCCAAGGGCGCGATGCTCACGCACGATAACCTCGCGTCGAATTCGCTGTCTCTGGTCGAGTACTGGCGCTTCACCAACGCGGACGTGCTGATCCATGCGCTGCCGATCTATCATACCCATGGGCTGTTCGTGGCGAGCAACGTCACCCTGTTCGCGCGCGCTTCGATGATCTTCCTGCCGAAACTCGATCCCGAGCTGATCATAAAATTGATGGCTCGCGCCACCGTGCTGATGGGCGTGCCGACGTTCTACACGCGGCTGCTGCAAAGCCCGGCGTTGACCCGGGAGTCCGCCAGCCACATGCGGCTGTTCATTTCAGGCTCGGCGCCGCTGCTCGCCGAAACCCATCGCGAATGGTCTGCCCGGACCGGGCACGCCGTGCTCGAACGCTATGGCATGACCGAGACCAACATGAACACGTCCAATCCCTATGATGGTGATCGCGTCCCCGGCGCGGTCGGCCATCCGTTGCCCGGCGTGTCGCTGCGGGTTACCGATCCGGAAACCGGTAGCGAACTGGCTCACGACAGCATCGGGATGATCGAGGTCAGGGGACCCAACGTGTTCAAGGGTTACTGGCGGATGCCGGAGAAAACCAAAGCGGAATTCCGCGATGATGGTTTCTTCATCACCGGCGATCTCGGCAAGATCGACGACAAGGGCTATGTGCACATTCTCGGCCGCGGGAAGGATCTGGTGATCTCCGGCGGCTTCAACGTGTACCCCAAGGAGATCGAGAGCGAGATCGACGCCATACCCGGAGTGATAGAGTCGGCCGTGATCGGCGTGCCGCATGCCGGCTTCGGCGAGGGCGTCACCGCGGTGGTGGTGTGTGACAAGAGCGCCCGGATCGATGAGAGTTCGGTGCTGAAGGCGCTGGAGGGACGGCTAGCAAAATTCAAGATGCCGAAACGCGTGATCGTGGTCGACGAGTTGCCGCGCAATGCAATGGGCAAAGTCCAGAAGAATATCCTTCGCGAGACCTATTCCGATATCTATGCGAAGTGATCCCCTGCGATGTATTTCCGGCCGGCTACAACAGGCTGATCACGAAGCGACCGCCGACAACAAGCAGATACGTCCCGAACGCCATCTCCAGGGTACGCTTCGACATCGCATGAGCGGCTCTTACCCCAAGCGGCGCGGTCAACAGGCTGGTCGGCATCACCAGCAACGCGCCTATCAACGAGACGTAACCGAGCGCGAACGGCAACTGTAGCGCTACGATTTCGGGATGACGCGCGGCCGCGGGCCATCCGGCAAAGACGTAGCCGAGCGCGCCGGGAATGGAGATCAGCACCGCCAGCGCCGACGAGGTCGCGACTGCCTGATGGATCGGGCGGCCGTAGAACGTCATCAGCAGGTTCGAGAACAGTCCGCCCCCTATCCCCATCAGCGTGGAAAGTATTCCGACCAGAAAGCCGTAGAATCTCATCAACGGCCCTCGCGGAAGATCGTCGCCCAGCTTCCAGGTCGCCCGTGCGAGCAGCAGCCGCGCCGCCGCCGACCAGGCAACCATGACGAATACAATCCGGAACAGCCGCTCCGGTGCGTAGCGTGCGGTGATGCTGCCTGCGATCACGCCAATCAGCACCGGCAGCCACCAGGTCTTCAGAATCTGCGTGTCCACGGCACCTCTGACGTAATGGGCGCGCCAGGATCGGAGCGAGGTCGGAATGATGATGGCGAGCGATGTGCCGATGCATAGCGGCATCCGCACGTCCTGAGGGACGCCGGCCAGACGGAAGCATTCGTAGAATACCGGGACCAGGATGGCACCGCCGCCGATCCCGAACACGCCGGCGAGAAATCCGGACAGCGCACCCACTGCGACCAGCAGCAGCGCCAGTTCGAGAAGCTCCGAGAGGTCAAGCCCGACCGTCGCCATCCCATGTTCCTTTGTCTCGCACCCATGGGCTCCCTGCGCATGAATCGTGCTTCAATGTAGCAGCCATCAGCGCCCCGAGACCTTGTCAATGGCCGCCAAGCCAGGGCTCATCCAAAGCTATGAACAATCGTTCGGAAAACTGCGGATTTCGCCGTTGCGAATAGTGTTTCGAGTTCGTAAATAGGTTTTGTTTACAGCGATCTCCCAGGTTTCCTGCGTGAGCCCGCCAACCGCCAAAGCCGCCAATGACCGCCAGGCTCGAACGACCGCTTTCGCCGCATCTGCAGACCTATCGCTTCACCCTGACGATGGCGATGTCGATCGTCCATCGCATCACCGGCGTGGCCCTGTACTTCGGCACCCTGCTGCTGGTCTGGTGGCTGATCGCAGCCTCGTCCGGACCGGCCGCTTATTCCTACGTCCAGGCGTTTACCTCGAGCTTCGTCGGCCGGCTGATCGTGCTTGGTTATACCTGGGCGCTGCTGCACCATCTGCTGAGCGGCATCCGGTACTTCGTCTGGGACCTCGGCTACGGTTTCAAAGCCAACGAGCGTGAGGCGCTGACCTGGATCTCGCTGGTTGGGGGGATTGCGCTGACGGTTTTGCTTTGGATTGCCGGGTACGCGATCGGAGGCGGAAGGTGAGCACCTCGAACTCGCCCCGCCCGAAATCGATGCGCACGCCGCTCGGCAGGGTCCGCAACCTCGGCTCTTCGCACTCCGGCACCTCCGATTTCTGGCTCCAGCGCATCACCGCGGTGGCCGCGCTGCTCCTGACCTTGCCTGTCATCGTGGTGGTCATGATGCTGCTCGGACGCAATCAGGCCGGCGCAGCGCAAGTCCTCGGCTCTCCGCTGGTGGCGATCACCCTGCTGTTGTTCATCATCGCCAGCGTCTGGCACATGAAAATCGGCATGCAGGTGGTGATCGAAGATTACGTGCATGGCGAGAAGGCCAAGCTTGCGGGCATCATGGCCAACAATTTCTTCTCGTTTGCGGTGGCGCTGGCATCGATCTACGCCATCTTCAAACTGTCGTCTGGAGTTTAGCCGATGGCCGGAGGAGGTAATGGCAAGGGGAACGGCGCGAACGGGCCCGGAACATTTGCCACCAACGGGAAAGCCTATCCGATCGAAGACCACACCTACGACGTCGTGGTGGTCGGCGCCGGCGGCGCCGGGCTGCGTGCCGTGGTCGGCTGCAGCGAGGCCGGCCTGCGCACCGCCTGTATCACCAAGGTGTTCCCGACCCGCTCGCATACGGTAGCGGCGCAGGGCGGCATTTCGGCCGCGCTTGGCAACATGCACGAGGACAACTGGCGCTGGCATATGTACGACACCGTCAAGGGGTCGGACTGGCTCGGCGACCAGGACTCGATCGAATACATGGTGCGGCAGGCGCCGGAGGCAGTCTACGAGCTCGAACACTGGGGCGTGCCGTTCTCGCGCACGGATGACGGGCGGATCTATCAGCGGCCGTTCGGTGGAATGACGGTCGACTACGGCAAGGGTCAGGCGCAACGCACCTGCGCCGCCGCCGACCGCACCGGCCATGCCATGCTGCACACGATGTACGGGCAGGCGCTGCGTCACTCGGCGGAATTCTACATTGAATTCTTCGCCATCGATTTGATCATGGACGACCAGGGCACCTGCCGCGGCGTGATCGCGCTGAAGCTGGACGACGGCACGCTGCATCGGTTCAGCGCCCAGACCACCATCCTGGCGACCGGGGGCTATGGCCGGATCTATCACTCCTGCACCGGCGCCCATACCCAGACCGGCGACGGCAGCGCCATGGCGCTGCGCGCGGGCTTGCCGCTGCAGGACATGGAATTCGTGCAATTCCACCCGACCGGAATCTACGGCGCCGGCTGTCTTGTGACCGAAGGCGCGCGGGGCGAGGGAGGCTATCTCGTCAATTCCGAAGGCGAGCGGTTCATGGAGCGTTATGCGCCCTCCGCAAAGGATCTGGCCTCGCGCGACGTGGTATCGCGGGCGATGACCATTGAAATCCGTGAGGGCCGCGGGGTCGGCAAGAAAAAGGATCACATCTTCCTGCACCTCGACCATCTCGATCCCAAGGTGCTGCACGAGCGGCTACCCGGCATTTCGGAGTCGGTTCGGATTTTCGCCAATGTCGACGTGACGCGCGAGCCGATTCCGATCGTGCCGACGGCGCATTACAACATGGGCGGGATTCCGACCAACTTCCACGGCGAGGCGCTGACCAAAAAGAACGGCGACGACAATTACATCGTCCCGGGCCTGATGGCGGTCGGCGAAGCCGCCTGCGTTTCGGTCCATGGCGCCAATCGCCTCGGCTCGAATTCGCTGATCGATCTCGTGGTATTCGGCCGTGCGGCGGCGCTGCGCTGCGCTGAAAAGCTGACGCCGAACGGGAAGCAGCCGGATCTGCCTGCCGGATCGGCCGAGAAGGCGCTCGGACGGCTCGACCGTTATCGTTATGCCTCCGGCGGCACGCCTACGGCGAAACTGCGCGACAGCATGCAGCATGTGATGCAGAACAATTGCGCCGTGTTCCGCACCGGCGAGGTGCTCGGCGAAGGGCACAGCCTGATACACAAGGTCCACAACGGCGTCGCCGACGTGGCGGTCACCGATCGCTCGCTGATCTGGAATTCCGATCTGATCGAGACGCTGGAGTTCGATAACCTGATCGTTCAGGCCGTGGTGACCATGGACTCCGCGGCGAACCGCACCGAAAGCCGCGGCGCGCACGCGCGCGAGGATTTTCCGGACCGCGACGACAAGAACTGGATGAAGCACACGCTGGCGTGGATCGATGCCTCCGGCAACACCACCATCGATTTTCGGCCCGTGCACGACTACACGATGACGAACGATGTTCAGTACATCCCGCCAAAGGCTCGGGTGTATTGATGACGAGCGCGAAGGCTTGAGAGATGGTTGAGTTCGCACTGCCAAAGAATTCGAGGATCACCGGCGGCAAGACATGGCCGAGACCGGCCGGCGCCGTCGCGACCCGCGAATTGAAGGTGTACCGGTGGAATCCGGACGACGGGAAGAACCCCAGCGTCGACACCTATCACGTCGACGTCAACGACTGCGGACCGATGGTTCTCGACGCGCTGATCTGGATCAAGAACAACATCGATCCGACGCTGACCTTCCGCCGCTCCTGCCGCGAGGGCGTATGCGGCTCCTGCGCCATGAATATCGACGGCCAGAATACACTTGCCTGCACCAAGTCGATCCATGACGTGAAGGACGGCCCGGTAAAGGTCAGTCCACTGCCGCATCAGCCGGTCGTGAAGGACCTGGTGCCCGACCTGACCAATTTCTACGCGCAATATGCATCGATCGAACCTTGGCTGAAGACCTCCTCGCCGACGCCGCAGAAGGAATGGAGGCAGAGCCATGAAGACCGCGAGAAACTCGATGGCCTCTACGAGTGCATTCTCTGTGCCTGCTGCTCGACGTCCTGCCCGAGCTACTGGTGGAACAGCGAACGTTATCTCGGCCCCGCCGCCTTGCTGCAGGCCACGCGCTGGATCAAGGACAGCCGCGATGAAGGCACCGGCGAGCGGCTCGACAATCTGGAAGATCCGTTCCGGCTTTATCGTTGCCACACCATCATGAATTGCGCCAAGGCCTGTCCGAAGAGCCTCAATCCCGCCGAGGCTATCGCCGAGCTGAAGCTGAAGATGGTCGAGCGCCAAATCTGACGCGATTGCGGTCGTGCGCGCGGACCTGACGGGGTAGACTCCTGATGTGTACCGATGGAACCTTTTGATATTGTTCGCGTTGTCGGACATGTCAAAAGCCTTCACGAACACCGGCGAGCGCGGCGGAGGCAATCCAGTCATCGTGGAGGTGCTAGGAGAGGGCGGCGACAGCGTGCAGCCGCCGCCGCCGGAGGTGCTTGACCCCGAACTGTCGCCGGAAGAAGCCGAGCAGGCCCGCAAGAATTATCTGCTGCGGCGATTCTGGATCACGGCAAAGGGTTTCTGGGGGAAGACCGGCGACCGGCTGGCCTGGGTATTTTCGATCGGTCTGCTGGTGCTGATCGTTGCCAATGTCGGCTTTCAATACGGCATCAATCTGTGGAATCGCGCAATCTTCGACGCCATCGAGAAACGCGATTCGGCGAGCGTGTTTTACCTCAGTGCGGTATTCTTTCCGCTGGCGATCGGCAGCGTGGCGCTCGGCGTCGCGCAGGTATTCGCGCGAATGGGCATCCAGCGCCGCTGGCGCGCCTGGGTTACCAATTCGGTGGTATCGCGCTGGCTGACCAATGGCCGCTACTATCAGCTCAACCTCGTCAGCGGTGATCATCAGAACCCGGAGTATCGAATCGCCGAGGATCTGCGGATCGCGACCGATTCGCCGGTCGACTTCGCCGCCGGCGTTACCTCCGCGTTTCTCTCGGCGGCGACTTTCATCGTGGTGCTCTGGACCATCGGCGGCGCGCTGACCGTCACGGTCGCGGGATCGAGCATCACAATTCCGGGCTTCCTGGTGATCGCAGCCGTGCTCTATGCTGGCATCGCTTCCGGCTCGATCACGATCATTGGCCGCCGTTTCGTGCAAACCTCGGAAGACAAAAATCAGGCCGAGGCGGAATACCGCTACGCGTTGACCCGCGTGCGGGAGAATGGCGAAAGCATCGCGCTTCTCGGCGGGGAGCAGGAAGAGCGCGACGGTATAGACCGGACCTTCACAAGCGTGTTGCGGCAATGGGCAAGGCTGGCGGGACAGCACATGCGCACGACGGTGGTGTCGCAAGGGTCAAGCCTGATTGCGCCGGTGGTCCCTCTGTTGCTGTGCGCGCCGAAATTTCTCGACGGCAGCATGAGCCTGGGACAGGTCATGCAGGCGGCATCCGCCTTCACGATCGTGCAGACCGCGTTCGGCTGGCTGGTCGATAAATATCCGCGGCTGGCGGATTGGAACGCGTGCGCGCGGCGGATTGCCTCGCTGATGATGTCGCTCGACGGGCTTGAGCGCGCCGAGCGCGGCGACGGCATCGGCCGCATCCAGCGCGGCGAAATACAAGGCGACGCAATCCTCAGCCTCAACGACCTTTCGGTCACGCTCGATGATGGCACCGCGGTCGTGGGCGACGCTGAGGTGGTTGTGCAGGCGGGTGAGCGATTGCTGGTCGCCGGCGAATCCGGAACGGGAAAGAGTACGCTGGTGCGCGCCATTGCCGGGCTGTGGCCTTGGGGCGGCGGCAGCGTCAATTTCCATCCCAATCGCCGGCTATTCATGCTCCCGCAGAAGCCCTACGTCCCGTCGGGAACGTTGCGCCGCGCAGCCGCCTATCCGGCCGCCGCGGAAGACTGGACGGTGCAACAGATCGGTGAAGCGCTCGAAAAGGTCGGCCTGGGCCATCTCAAGGACAAGATCGAGGAAGAAGCGCCGTGGGACCAGACATTATCGGGCGGCGAGAAGCAACGGCTCGCGTTCGCACGGCTGTTGCTGCACAACCCCGACATCGTGGTGCTGGACGAGGCGACTTCGGCGCTCGACGCCAAGAGTCAGGATCGCATGATGGAGCTGATGACGCGCGAGCTGCCCAACGCAACCGTGGTCAGTGTCGCTCACCGCGCCGAGCTCGAAGCATTCCACAGCCGCAAGATCGTACTGGAACGCCGCAAAGGCGGCGCCAAGCTCGTCAGCGACATCGAGCTGGTTCCTCGCAAAGGCAAGCGTCGCCTGCTCGGCCGCTTCCTGCGGTCCCGGAAGCCGGCTTCCACAAAGGTGGCTTGAGAGGCTCATCCCGGCAGCGCAACCGCTTCGAAGCAACGGGGGCTCGCGGGTGGGAAGAGGTGATTGTATCCCTACGGCAAACTCAGTATGGATCGCGCGGGCTTCGCAACGCTTTCATGAGGACCGTTTGAAACCCTCGACGACGCCACCCGGTCTCGCGCCGGCGAACGATGCGACGTCTCCCCCGTTCGGGGCGTTCGCGCCTACGCGTGCGCAAACGGCAATCATCTCGCTCGCGCAACGCTCGCGCCTGAAGCGAGGCGCGTTCCGGCCGATGCTTTCGCGGCTGGTCAATCTGCTGCGCTCGGGACCGCTCGATGTCCACTATCAAGGCGCGTCGTTTCGATTGTTTCATCAGGCGAGCGCGACCGAACGCGGCGCGCTTTTCAATCCCCAATACAATGTTGAAGAGCTGGACTTCCTGCGCGCGCATACGCCCGAGGGCGGCGTGTTCGTCGATGTCGGCGCTAATGTAGGGACCTACGCGTTGGCAATGGCGCGCCATGTCGGCGCAAGCGGCAAAGTGATCGCGATTGAACCGCATCCCCTCACCTTCGCACGGCTCGCGTTCAACAGCGCCGCCTCCAAATTCACCCAGGTCGAGCTGGTCGCCGCCGCCGCCGGCGCTTCGGACGGCGAGTTGATGATCGAGACAGACGGCGACAATCTGGGCGCCAGCCATATCGTCTCAGGTCGAAGCGCAGATCATGCGATCCGGGTGCCGTCATTGCGACTCGAGCGAATTCTCCGGGACCGAGGCAAGGACCGGGTCGATGCGCTGAAGATCGACGTCGAAGGCTTCGAGGATCGTGTTCTGACCGGGTTCTTCCAGCAAGCGCCGCAAACGCTATGGCCCGGCGCAGTCGTCATCGAACACTTGTCGCGCGATCAATGGGAACACGACTGCATCGCCGACATGCGCGCGCGCGGGTATCGTGAGACCGGCAGGAACCGCAGCAACACGATGCTGGTGCGGAGCTCCATTTAGTCTCGCCCTCTTCGCCACGCGGCGGAACATCGCCCTGCCGACACGGTTATCGCTCGATCAGCAATGGAGCGAAGCATGGCGAACGACAACACCGCAGGTGACATCGACCGCGTCTGGGATCTCATGAAGAGAATTGGATTTGCGATGCTGGTGACCCGGGACGGCGACAAGCTTCGCGCTCGCCCGATGAGCGCTTACCCGCGGCGCGAGGAGAATGCGATCTATTTCCTCACCGACGCTCGGCACCACAAGGACGAGGAGATCGCGCGCAATCCCCAAGTCAATTTGTCGTTCGCCGACGTGAACGACCAGAAGTACGTGTCGCTTACCGGCACCGCCGCAATCTCAAACGACCGGGCCAAGATCGAGCAGTTGTTCTCGACCCCGGCGAAAGCCTGGTGGGACTCAAAAGACGACCCGAACATACGCATCCTCAAGATAACGCCCGATGATGCCGAATTCTGGGATTCACCGGGCACCTTGATCAGTTATGTGAAGATGACGGCAGCGGCGGTAACTGGCGGGCGTCCCGATCTCGGTGACAATCGCAAGGTCGCATTGTAATGCCGATCGAGCCGCAAGAAGATCCACCTATCAATCCGGGTCGTCCGGTGGAGCCCCCGCAGGAAAATCCACCGGGCAATCCGAATCCGGAGGTCCCCCCGCCTATGCGCGAGCCGGGCGAGCCGTCGCGCCCCGAGGAGTTGCCCGGCCACACGCCCGACGAATTGCCGGTACGTGGTCCGCAGCAACCGCCCTCACCTTCCCCTGTCGCGACAAATCTCCGCCTCTGAGGATGCTAACCCTACGTAAATCCGGGTGGATCGCAGATGTGTCAGGAGACTATGTGATCGCGTGCTTTGAAACGATCTCCTGAATACCCAATGAACAATGGCGAATCGGGATGTTCGTGTGCAGAAATAAATAAAACTGCACGCCACAATCCGGCCTAACGTCTATTCGTTGATCGCAAGACCTTACAAGGCCTTCTCGGGGGATCCAAAGCATCATGACAAATCTTCGTATTCTGCTGTTAGCCACGACCGCGCTTACGGCTATGCAGTTGATCACCTCGGCATCCCCTGCGCAGAACGCGCCGCTGGTAGTGGCTCAGGCGAAAGAAGAAGTTGGCCCCGACGGCAAGCCCAAGGGACGCCCGGCGCCGCCGGCCGCTGCACCGCCGGCCCGTCCCGCGCCACCCCAGGCCGCGCCGCCTCCTCCGCCCCCGCCGCGTGCTGCACCGCCACCGCCACCGCCGCCACCTCCGGCAGCCGCTCCCCGGCCGGCGCCTCCACCACCTCCCGCGGCAGCACCGCCTCCTCGGCCCACTCCGCCGCCACCCCCGGCAGCCGCACCGCCCCCGCGGCCGCAGCCGCCGGCGCCTCCGCCGCAGCGTCCGGCGCCCCCTTCGGCCGCGCCGCCCCAAGCCGCACCGCCTTCGGCTGCGCCGCCGCCAACTCGTCCCGCGCCACCGGCCCCTCCGCCGGCAGCGCCGCCCGCGTCCGCGCCTAAATCCTCGACTCCCCCGAGCGCCGCACCTCCCACCCAATCTCCGGAGCGGACGCCGCCCCCTGGAGTCGGAGGAAGACAAGGACCGCAAGAATCTCCTCGAGGGGCACCTCCCCCTGCCGGGCAGACCTCACCTCCGCCGGCCGGGCAGACCGCGCCTGCTCCGACCCCGCCCTCTCCGCCGCCGCCTTCCCGGCCTCCCGGTGGAGCAAAGGAGTCGCCGCCAGCAGCGGGCGCCCCATCATCGGCTCCGCCTCAGGGATCGCCGCCACCGTCTTCGGCTCCGCCCGCAGGCACCCCTCCGGCCGCCGGGGGTGCCGCGCCTCCCGCGGGATCTGCTCCCACGCCATCCGGCCGTGGCGGCCCCACGACCTCGCCTGCACCGAACGCCGCGCCCGCACCGGGTCTTGCCCCGTCCCCGGGTGCTGCCCCATCCCCGGGCGGTGGTCAGACTGCGATTCCACCTGGAGGCGGGCAAGTGGGCCGTCGTGCGCCGCCACCTGCAGTGACAACACCAATTCCGCCGGCGCCACCTCCTGCCCAGGCACTCGCTCCCGCTGCGCCGGGAGCTACGCCGCAGGGGCCGCGCAACGTCGAGGATTTCCGAGGCGCGCGGCGCGAAAGCGAGCAGGGCGGCCGCAAGGTCTTCACCGAACCCGGCCGTGTTATCGTCGTCGACCCCAGCGGCCAGTCGTTCATTCGGCACAACGAGCAGGACCGCTTCCGCTACGGCGCTCGCGATATCCAGACACGGCAGGTCGGCAACGAAACCCGCACCATCGTGATTCGTCCCGATGGCACGCAGATCATCACCGTCAACGGCCGCGACGGTCAACTCCTTCGACGAATCCGGCGTGACCAGCGCGGTCGCGAGATCATCATCATCGACAACAGCTACCGCGGTCCTCGTGGCGTCGGCGGATTCTATGTGGATCTTGCCCCGCCGGTGATCCGGATCCCGTACAACCGATACATCGTCGAAGCCGAACAGGCACCGCCGGAGCTGATTTACGAAACCATGCTGGCGCCGCCGGTGGATCGCATCGAGCGCCGTTATTCGCTCGATGAAATTCGCTACAGCCCCTCGGTGCGCCAGCTCATGCCGAGCATCGATCTGAACACGATCAACTTCGCAACTGGCTCGTGGGAGATTCCCCCCGATCAGGCCGCTAAGCTGCAAAGCATCGCCGACGGGCTCAACCGTGCGATCGAGCGCAACCCCCGGGAGGTATTTCTGATCGAGGGTCACACCGATGCGGTCGGCAACGACGTCGACAACCTCTCGCTGTCGGACCGGCGCGCCGAATCGGCAGCTACGTTGCTGACGCAGCAGTTCAACGTTCCGGCGGAAAACCTGACCTCGCAGGGTTACGGTGCGCAATACCTCAAGGAGCAGACCAGCGGTCCAAGCGCCATCAACCGGCGCGTCACCGTGCGTCGCATCACGCCCTTGCTCAATGGCGGAACGGCATCGCTGCCGCCGCCCCCGCCGGGGACGGCGCCGCCGCGCTGAGCGACAGATTGCGTGGAAATGGCCGGGAGCAATCCCGGCCATTTGCGTTGCTAAGTCAGTCCTGCGCTTGTGAATGCACCAATAAAGCCTACAGCCCCAGTTTCTTCTTGCGCTGGCCAAGCGTGCGCAGCCGCAGGGCGTTGAGCTTGATGAAGCCCGCCGCGTCGCGGTGATCGTAGGCGACCGCGCCCTCCTCGAACGTTACGAGGTCCTGATCGTACAGCGAGTACATGCTCTCGCGCCCCACCACGATGACGTTGCCCTTGTAGAGTTTCAGGCGCACGCGACCAGTGACATATTGCTGGCTGTGATCGATGGCCGCCTGCAGCATCTCGCGCTCCGGCGCGAACCAGAAGCCGTTGTAGACGAGCTCGGAATATTTCGGCATCAGCTCGTCCTTGAGGTGCGCCGCGCCGCGATCCAGCGTGATGGACTCGATGCCGCGGTGCGCGGCAAGCAGAATCGTTCCGCCAGGGGTCTCGTACATGCCGCGCGACTTCATGCCGACGAAACGGTTCTCGACCAGATCGAGCCGCCCGATGCCGTTGGCGCGGCCGAGCTCGTTCAGCTTCGCCAGCAGTGTCGCAGGCGATAGCTTCTTGCCGTCTATGGCAGTGGCGTCGCCCTTCTCAAAATCGACGGTGATGTAAGTCGCCTGGTCGGGCGCTTTTTCCGGATCGATGGTTCGCGAATAAACATAGTCCGGAACTTCCACTGAAGGATCCTCCAGCACCTTGCCCTCGCTGGAGGCGTGCAGGAGATTGGCATCGACCGAGAACGGCGCTTCGCCGCGCTTGTCCTTGGCGATCGGAATCTGATGGGCCTCCGCGAACGCGATCAGTTTCTCGCGCGATCGCAGATCCCATTCGCGCCAGGGGGCGATGATCGTGATGTCAGGCTTGAGTGCGTGATAGCCGAGTTCGAACCGGACCTGATCGTTGCCCTTGCCGGTGGCGCCATGTGAAACGGCATCGGCGCCGACTTTCTCGGCAATCTCGATTTGTTTTTTGGCGATCAGCGGCCGCGCGATCGAGGTGCCGAGCAGATATTGCCCTTCATAGACTGCATTGGCGCGAAACATCGGAAACACGTAGTCGCGAACGAATTCCTCGCGCAGGTCTTCAATGAATATGTTTTCCGGCTTGATGCCGAGCAGCAAGGCCTTGTTGCGCGCGGGTTCGAGCTCTTCGCCCTGACCAAGGTCGGCGGTGAAGGTCACAACCTCGCAGCCATAGGTGGTGTGCAGCCACTTCAGGATCACCGAGGTGTCCAGCCCGCCGGAATAGGCGAGCACAACCTTCTTCACTGGCTTGGCCATAAATTCCCTGTTGGATTGGATGTCGTTGGAAGTGGCCGGGACTATAGGCAGAACGTTCCCCCGCGCAAGCGCTCACACCAGCCGTTTTTGCCCCGATTCGCGACGCCATCTCTGCAACACGCGATGGGCGGGCCAGCCCAGCCGCGCCAATGCCGCGTCGATGCGATCATCGGAAAGTCGAGTCGACGGCCAGCGATAAATCCAGGCATGGGCCAACCAGACCACCAGAAAGGTCACCAGTCCCGCGGCCGCCACGTCGGTGAAGAAGTGACCGCCGAACGCCATCCTGAGCACGCTGGTCACGGTGCCGAACACCGTCGCCGCGGCATAGGCCAGCGGACGCCACGCGGGCGGCGCCAGCGCCGCAGGCGCATAGGTCCAGAACGCTGTAGCTCCTTCCCCGGAGAAGAACGAGCAGTTTCGGCCGCAGCTTCCGCGCGGATCCCACCAGGGCACGAACTGCTCGGGACCGTGGAATTGCGTGACCACCACCGGCCGCGGCCGGCCCCAGTAACTTTTGAAGGTAAGATTGGTCAGGACTCCGGCGGAGAGCGTCAGCGTGACGAGCAGGAACACGACGGCGCGTCCGGAGATCAGAAGCGGCCGTTCAGGGCGCACCAGTTTCCACACCAGTGCGACGATTGCAGGCATGGCAAACGCCCACGCGATCCACATCGCGGCATCACGCGCGATCGAGGCCAAGGTGTTGAGCTTGAGCGGGAAGGATCTGGTGGTGGCATCGTAGAACAACGCCGCCAGCTTCAGGTCAAGTTCGGGATACATCCCGAACAGCAATCCAACCACGAGCGCCAAGGCCAACGCGATGAAGAGTCCGGTCCGGTTCATGGCGAGGGTTTAGCCGAGGCGATTGGCGATGGAAAGGCTTTGCGACGCGCACGTGTCAGGGCCCCGGGGGCGATGGCGAATGTGACGGCAACGGAGGTGGCGTCGGCAGTGGGCGCGGCGGCTCGCGCCAAGCCCCGGCGTTGCGGCCCGCGATCATCCAGTACACGACACCGCCCACGATCCCGGCTCCGGTCATGATCTCGAGATGACGCCGAACGATCCCCTCGAAGCGAAGCGTGGCGGGATCGAACGGCACCAGGCCCAGATAGCAGGCAAGACCGACAAGACCTCCGCCGACAGCGTAGGTCAGCGCGCCCCGCACATAGAACGCTTCCGTGATCGCAACAATGAGCATCGCGGGCAACAAGGCGAAACCGCTCAGGAAAATAAAGCCGAAACCGAGCACGATGTTAAACGCGCCTTGATCGACCGGCGCGTTGCCGAGATCGCTGAATTCCGGATACAGCACCGCGCAGACTACGATCGCTCCCGCCACCAGGCACGCGGCGAGGAACGCAAACAAGATCACCAACAATCGGCCGAGCAGCGCCATAACCCCAGATCCGTTCTCGGGAGCAGCCGCAACTCCCTTGTGCATCGGGAGCGGCACCGTGCACTCCCAATATTCAGCTTTGGTCTCAGTTCGCGAGCCGCGCCCGCTATATACCGCCTCTGTTAGGCAGCGGGGCGAGGCACGCCCGCAGCTTCGCGATACATTTATTCACGCACACCATACATCGATCTTCGGCGCATGCTTCAGCTTTATCGGGACATACGGCACCACAATCGCGCTTGGTGACACAGTTGCGTGCACATGAAGAATGCCCAGTATCGCAAGCTTGGTATTGCGTCCGCTGATACTGCTCCGGCGGCGACTTGGCCAAGACAGGCGTAAGCCCGCCAGCAGCGATCATGGCGACAATAATGACCAAATATATTCGCATAGCCGTTTTCCGCTTTGGCCAGCTGAGCCGATGCGCGTCATACGTGGACGCGGGACTACTTACGTCATGCATTGGGGCTACGCGAGCCGCATTTTTGCGACCTTGCGACGGCGCGCGGCGCCGCCGCTCAGTCCGTCATCGCCATCGCGCGCAGCGCCTGCCGTTCGCGGACCGACAGTTTTTCAGTTTCCGATTTCAGCTGCCCGCAGGCGGCGAGAATGTCTCGGCCTCGTGGCGTGCGCACAGGAGAGGAATAGCCGGCATTGAAAATGTATTCTGAAAACTTCTCGATCTGATCCCAATCCGAACATTCGTAGCGCGTGCCCGGCCATGGATTGAAAGGAATCAGATTGATCTTTGCCGGAATGCCTTTCAGCATCTTGACCAGCAGCTTGGCATCCTCGAGGGAATCGTTGACGCCCTTCAGCATCACGTATTCGAATGTAATCCGCCGTGCATTCGACGAGCCTGGATAGTCGCGGCACGCCTGCAGCAATTCGGCGATCGGATATTTCCGGTTCAACGGCACCAGCTCGTTGCGCAGTTCGTCGCGAACAGCGTGGAGCGAAATCGCCAGCATCACCCCGATTTCATCGCCGGTCCTGATGATGTTCGGCACCACGCCGGAGGTCGAGAGAGTGATGCGTCGGCGGGAGATGCCGATGCCTTCGTTGTCGGCAACGATCAGCAGCGCATCGCGCACCGCGTCGAAATTATACAAGGGCTCGCCCATGCCCATCATCACCACGTTGGTGATGAGGCGGCCGCCGGAGGGCGTTTCGCGCTCGGCCCAGTCGTTGAGGCGATCACGCGCCACCATGATCTGGCCGACGATTTCGCCCGCCGTCAAATTGCGTACCAGCCGCTGGGTCCCGGTATGGCAGAACGAGCAGTTCAGGGTACATCCGACCTGCGAGGATACGCACAGCGTGCCCCGGTCGGTCTCGGGAATGTAGACGCATTCCACTTCATGCGCCTTCTCGATGGAATCGCCGCTGGGCAGCCGCAACAGCCACTTCCGCGTGCCGTCATTGGAAATCTGCTCGGCGGCGACTTCGGGGCGCGCGACTGTGAAATGCGCTTCCAGCTCACTGCGCGTGTGCTTGGAGATGCTGGTCATCTCCTCGAACCTGCTTGCGCCGCGTACATAGATCCAGTGCCATAGCTGCTGGACGCGCATCTTCCGTTGCGCCGGCGCCACGCCGATCGCCGCCAGGTGCTCCGCGATCTCCGCCCGCGACAAGCCGACAAGAGAGGGCTTTGCCGGCGGCAGATAGGTTTCAAGCGCGACCTTTTCCAAAGGCGCGTTCCCACCGGATTCCGCTTCCAGTGACGGGCTGGTCATTGTGTCGGTCATGGGACATCAAATAGGCGTTCCAGGGTCCGCTGGAAAGCCACCAAATGCATCGATCTCAGGGCGTGTCGATCAGGGTGAGGTCCGCTTAGCGCCTGCAATCCTGCGCGAGGCGATCAAGCGCCTGGGCGAGCCCCTTCAGCGAAAACGAATCCGTGGTCTCGGTCCCCTTGGCGGAGACGCCCTTTACCACCACGTCGGAGGCCTTTCGCATGGCATCGACCATTCGCTCTTCCTCCGCCGCATTCTTGATCCAGAGCCCATCGCCCTGGGTGTACATGGCGAAGCTCGCGCCACCGACCTCCAGCGTGGATTCCGATCCCGGCTTGAGGGTGTAGCCGATCATGACCGAGACTTCGTTGGTGACCTTTTCCGCCGGCCGCGTGGAGACGAACGCATACGCGGGATCGCGCGGCCGATTCGGTGGATTGGTTTTCGACGACGCCGGCTTTGCCAGCGCGAAACACACCTTCTTGCCATTCGGCATGGCGGTGTAGGCGCCCCAGGTACCGTACTGACCGATCAGCGTCGGTTCCGCTCCACCCGCGACCGCAGCCGCGGGCTTGGTGTCCGGTTTTGCCGATTCAGGTTTTCCGGCCTCAGGTTTCGAGGACGCCGGCTTGGCCGCGCCGGCCGGAGCTTTCGGCGCCGGGCTTTGCGCCCGGGCAACGCTAGCGCCCGCGCACACCATCGCGCCTGCCACTACAATCGCTAGTATTCGCCGCAAGGACATCCGAAACTCGTTCCGCCAATATTGTGACTGGAAGATGGCTCCGACACCTCCTCATCACACCGCCGACGGGATAGCCGGGAAACATCTTTTTGGGAAGCGAATCGAGGGCGGCGAGCCGCTGCTCGACGTTGTTTATTGTTCGGCTTTTTTCCGCGCCTGGCGCTGCCTCTCCCACTGCGCGTCGCTCCATTGCAACAAATCCTCGGCGCCGGAACTGCGCAGATGCGCGCCGCCATCCTGCACCACCATCTCGCCATTGATGTAGCCGGCGGAATCCGAAACCAGAAAACTCGCAAGATCGGCGAGTTCGCGATGCTCGCCGACACGACCGAGCGGATTTCGCGACGCCCAGTTTTCATCGCGGCCCTCCGGCCGAAGCTGGCCGGATGCGCCGGGCGTGGGAAATGCGCCGGGCGCGATCGCCACCGTTCGAATGCCCTTGGGTCCCCACTCCACCGCCAGGCTTTTGGTCATCGCCAGTATCGCGGACTTGGCCATCGCGGACGGCACGGTGAAGGCTCGCCCGGTGATCGTGGAAGTCGAGAGGATGCTAAGAACCACGCCGTTGCGCTGTCGATCGATCCAGCGCCTGCCCGCTCCGAGCGTGCAATACATCGTCCCGTGGAGCGTAGGCGCCAGAATCGCATCGGCGGCGCGAAATGACAAT